>JAPZAS010000026.1 GCA_027460525.1 Candidatus Methanoperedens sp. | reverse complement strand
GAGAGCGCCTTTATTATCAGCTTATCTATATTGAACAGCAGCATAATTCCAATTACTATGAGCACGAGCCCCGAGAGTTTTTTAAGCATAGGTCCGCGCTTCACGAACCACTGGTATCTGGCTGTAACCTTCTTGCCATAATAGGCTATGGAGAGCATGGGGAGGCTCATGCCCACGGAATAAACAAACAGCATCCCTGCGCCAAAGGGGATATTGCCCACTGAAGCGACGTACGCAAGCACTGCGCCAAGGATTGGTCCAACGCAAGGGATCCAGAGGATACCAAGAGACATGCCCAGGAAAAAGCCTCCTGCAATCCCGCCTTCGGGCATGTTTAAGTTTGAATATCCGCTTATTGAACCAAAATACTGCCTTATGCCCTGTGTTATTGCACTTGATATTTTTATAAATTCCATGTTTATATCATCGTCAAAAAGCACGGCTCCCATGCCTATGATAAACAAAATCGCTATGCTGCGCAGGGAATCCGTGTAAGATGCGAATGTTGCTCCGAAGGCGGAGACCAGCACGCCCATCGCCGTGAAGCTGAGCGCCAGTCCGGAGCAGATGGCAACAGGTCGAAGCCTGTGCCCGGCCGAGCCTGAAAAAACCACAGGTACAAGCGGGAGGCAGCACGGCTTCAGGATCGTGACTATGCCTGCAAGGAATACCAGAAATATCGAGGGTACCGAGGGTTCTACCATTGCTTAGCCTGCCGATGTCTATAGGTCGAAGGTTGTATTAAAAACATTACTTTTACATACGATGTAAAGTACTATATAATTTTGCTTAATCCTGTAGCAAATAGTTACTTCTTTTCTTCCATACAAAATCTGTTTTTGATTTTTGGGCTTACGGAGCTACTGTTTGTATCGCAGCCAAAAAGAAAATTCAAAATGTCATTTATTTCTTGTTTATTGTTGTTTGAACTGGTAGAATTGCCTGAAGATTCGTTGATTGCCGGCACAGTTACATTGATCTCAGACGTTGGCTCAGGGGTTGGCTCATGGGTCGGTTCAGGGGTTGTCTCTTCAGGAGTTGGTTCAGGCAGAATCTCCTCTGGAACTTTTTTAGTCCCTGTTATTATAGGTTCCTGACTTACAGTGCTGATTTGTCCACCTTTATTACCCGGTTCAAAATAATTAGCAGTTGCTGGAGGAAGTCTGATGGGCGGGCTTGCACCGATCCTGATAGAATAGTTGAAACTCACTTTCTTATTGGATTCCAAAAACGCCTCATACATGGTGTTCCCGCTTATAATAATAGCATTTTCTGGCAACACATCTTTTATAAGCACTTCTGTAGGTGTACTACCGGTATTTTCTGCAGCCACCGTCACGGTAACAGTCTCATCGGGATTCATTCCAGAAACATCTGCCTGTTTCGTAAGTACAATCTTGGGGCCGTAAACCTTGATTTGTGGTTGGTTTGACTGTATGCTGTAATTTTCTTTTTCGACTGTGAACTCAGCAACTGCTGATGGTAATTCGACGCCATCGATGTTTGCCTCTTGCGGTTTCATCAGATAATGAATATCCCAATCTCCACCAGCAGGAATGTTGGCGATCCAGTGCAGGGTTGTATTGCCTATCGGTTTAAAACCATCTGGTAGAGAATCTGTAACACTGATGTTGTTAAGGTCATCCTTTATATGATTTTTTAATGAAATCGATACCATCGCATTGTCTCCCAAATATATCTTGCTATCCACACTCTTACTAATAGATAGACTTGTATCTTTTGGCTCGGGTGCTATTGTAACAGTTTTCTGGTACTTTTCTGTATAGAACATATCCGTAACATCGTACCAAGTGACATTTGCCAATATGTCATAATCCTTCTGCTCCAGGACATACGGTGGTCTGAATGTGATAGTCTCTGTTATCGAATCGCCTTTTTTGATGGTATCATAATGATATTTCAGGCTTCCTCTCGTTACCGGAAGTTCTGTGGCTACATTCATGTCAACGTTTATCGCATCAGCCGAGCCTGTATTTTCTAATTCTACGGTTGCTACAATGTCGGTGTCGGATAATGAAATGTAATTATCGTTGTTTGTATCTATTAATACGTTGATGGTGGGAGTTCCCCTCGAATCCAGTTCTATTGTCGCCCATGGGGAATAGCTTTCATAGAGCCATTCTATGGCACTCTGAGAAGGCAGCGCTGTTACTGTGACTTGCAATTCGCTGTCAGGTGTAATATAAGATTCTCCTGACCCGAGTACAACAGTACCGATAAAACTACCGTTTTTCGATACGTTTAATCCAACGAACGGTTGAACCGGTTCCTCAGGCTCTGCTTTGTATTTATCCGATCTAACTGGCATGGGAAAATCTACGGCTTCTACCGAATACCCGTTATATGAAAGTACTTCACCGCGGTGGAGCTTACCTGACACACCCTGTACCCACTGGAGTTGCGAAAGTTCAGACCCTGAAGCAAAGCTAATTAACCCTGACAAAATCAGGAATAATATGACCCATTTAATCGCTTGCATGTTTTTTAGCTTTACAGCGTATATTGTCGTCCTATATTCATTCATTATTTTTGATACGTAAAAAGGATTTGGTACGCATAATACTTAAATCCATCCCACAACCCCTCAACATTGCAAGCAACCAGCCTCACACACTTCCTAAATGGTCGGAGAGATTAATATCATCGTGTATATTTTTAGTAGTTTTCAAAATATCTTCAAAAATTCATGACGCCGAGGGGGGGATTTGAACTCCCGAGGGGCAAAGCCCCACAAGCTTTCCAGGCTTGCGCCTTAGGCCGCTAGACTACCTCGGCACAGGCTTCACAATAGACCAGATAACTCTTATGCTTTTGCCTTCCATCCCCTGGGATACGTGCTTGCTTCCAGAAGCACGCGGTCTGTACTTGCCACAATCCCTGTAGCGGCTTTTAAGATTTCGCTGGATTTCATCTGCGCCCTGCCGAAGGATACAGCTTCGCCTTTTTGCGTATAAACCGCCACAAGGTCTCCTTTTTCTATTCCGCTCTCGACCGAAAGCACGCCTGGTGCAGCAAGAGGGGCGCCGTGGCACACAGCATCCACGGCATTATCACGTATCACTATTCTGGGAAGATGCAAAAGCCCGAATTCCATTGGGTTTATAACCTTTCGCAACAACTCTTCGTTCCTCAATTCCTTCCACGCTATATACGCATCTTGAAGGTCATGAAGCGTGATTAAGGTCTCATCCTCACGGAAAGGGCCTGTTTTTGTGCGCCGCAGCTCCTGCATATGAGCGCCCGTGCCCAGCGCCATGCCAATATCATGGCATAATTTTCGTATATATGTCCCTGCCTCACATCCGGCTTTGAAAAGGACATTATTATCCTCGATCTCGAGAAGTTCCATATAATATATGTTTCTTATCCTGGTTTCCCGCTTCACAGCTGATTTAATGGAAGGCTTCTGGTATATCTCGCCTGTAAACTCGGTGAAAATACTTTTTACCTTCATTTCAGATACTGCTGCGTGAAGTTTCATGAGGCATACGTATTCTTTCCCTGCCGTGAGGAGAACGTCCACAGCTTTTGTAGCATCTCCCAGCATAACAGGAAGGAGCCCTGTCACGTTGGGATCAAGGGTGCCGCTGTGCCCGGCTTTATTTAAATTAAGAATTTTCTTAACCCATGACGTCACTTCATGACTTGTCGGACCCGCGGGTTTATCGAGGTTTATCACACCTTTTTGAATATATTTTTCTATGGGGCGCTCTGACGGTTTTTTACCAAACCTCTCGTCGGTTGTATCCTGGGATTTTATAAGAGTATCTCTTTTTTTTTCAGAAGGTAACCGATTCATAAAAAACCAATAGCTTTTGCCACTATTTCACTTATTTCTTCAGCGCTCCACCTGCTGGAATCTATTACTAAATCATATACCGAGAGGTCATTTGTATCGATATTATAATATTTTAGGTACCGCTCTCTTTCGCACTCTTCCCGGTCTTTAGTCTCTGCTTTTGCTTTCACTACCGGTTTTTCCTCACGGCATGCGATTCGCTCTGCCCTTACTTCAACAGGTGCTTTGAGCCAGACCTTTAGATCGGCATCCACAAGAAAACCTGAAAGCCTTCCCTCAAGAATTATATTCTCCTTTTCATTGGCAATTTTTTTTTGCTCTTCATCGAGCTTCCTGTCAATATCCTCATCGCTTTTTGCCAGCAAACCGAATTCATCAAGCGACATGCATCGGTCTTGTGCCTGCTTTCTGAAGATATCTCCCACTGAGACCAGTTCCATTCCCAGCCGCGAAGACAATAATGTGGAGAGTGTGCTTTTGCCGCTGCCTGGGGGACCGCTGATTGTGATAATCAATTACATACCGCCTATGTTCAATGCCTTTCTGGTCATCTGACTCACCGGGATTGAACACAAAAAGTACCAGAATAACCAGTACTGGAAAGGGCCGAAAAGTTTATCGGTCAATTTTTGTTCTCCCCAGAAGGGAAATACCATGGAGGAATCAGGATGCTGGCTGATTACAAGATAAACCCAGTAAAACAGGGGGATTGATATGATGCTTATATAAAGCATGGGCTTGAACTGCTGCTTCATCATATCCATCTGGTCTCCGAGCATTTCAGCCTGCTGCGCTTGCAGTTTTTTCATTTTCGCAGCATTGTTTGATAACTGCGCCTGCCTCATTTCTTTTTGTATATTCTTCGTCTTCTCCTGAATGCGTTTCATCAACCCCCAGTTCATGGTGTATTTCTGGATGAGCGAGGCATAAAGTCCTGTGATCGCAGCGAGAACCATAATTACTATAGGCAATGGAAGTAAGGTCAATATCGGGTTTAAAAGTGTTCCTACAATTGCGCCTATCGTGTTCCTCAAGCCTGGAACTGCTATGATACCGAACATGAGGAAGATTCCAACCAACAATACGAGTTTATTCAGTGCTTCTTTAATCATAAAGCGACACCTCGCTTTATGAGGTATAGGGTATGCAAAGCATACCCTTCTTTTGATAAAACTTTCTTAAAGTTTTTCATATTCATCCAGTATTTTTTTAATATCCTCAAATATTCCTGAAATGTCCTTCCCCCCATCTAATGTTTGAAGAATTCCTTTTTTCTTGTAATATTCTATCAGAGGCTGCGTTTGCTTTTTATACACTATTAACCTGTTCCTTATAGCTTCAGCTTTATCATCGTCGCGCTGGTATAGTTTTCCTTTGCATAAATCGCAGAGCTCGTCATTTTTTGGAGGGTTAAATACCATGTGATAACTTGCACCGCATGTGCACATCCTTCTCCCGGAGAGGCGTTTTATCAATTCCTCATCGCCGACAGAGATATTCAGGACAGCATCCAGTTTCTTGTCCGATTCCGTAAGAATCATCTGGAGCGCATCAGCCTGTGGTATCGTTCTGGGATAGCCGTCCAGCAGGAAACCCTTTAAGCAATCATTTTTGGATAGCCTGTCTTTTATGATAGTTATCAACAGCTCATCAGGGACAAGTTCGCCTCTTGACATGTATGATCTGGCTTTTGTCCCAAGACTTGTATTATTATTGATATTCTCACGAAGCATATCGCCTGTTGAGATGTGGGGCAGGGAAAAGTATTCCTGTATTTTCTTAGCCTGCGTGCCTTTTCCTGCGCCGGGAGGACCGAGTAAAACAATATTCATTTCAATCGATTCCCGTATAGTAATGTGTATATTAAAGCTTATTCAAAAAATCCGGGAGGATTACTCAAGCAAACTTTTGCCTTTGGTTAAGCCAAATAAGCCCGCAGACAGCGTGATTAATATTATAATTATTAAAGATATATTTGTAGTTGTAAGCCGTGCTATATTTTTCAATATTAAACTGTAGAGAAGATCTGCGAACCAGATTCCTATGATAAATCCCATAAGTCCAAATAAAATGCCATATAATGCGCTTTTCAGTATTTCAGATGGTTTCATGAGCAGGTTAAGGCATTTTTGAGATATTAAATATATCGAATCTGGATATAGTGCTTTTTAAATTTTTGTTTCTACCTAACTTTTTTGTCAAAAGCCGCAAGACATTTATTGATATGAATCTCATACACGCTTGCATCCACGGCTTTGCCAGCCCAGAACTTCAGGAGTTCTCCCTTATTTATTACTGCTGTAAGGGGAAGCTTCTTTTCTTCAGCATCTTCGTGGAAAATTATCTGGTAAAGCGCCCCCTCGGGTCTATCCTCTACGACCTCGAAGAGCTCAATCCTGCCTTCGTATTTTTCTTCGAGCGCGTGGACATTTGGTTCGTTTGCTTCACATATTTTGCATCTGTCCTCGCGCATCCTGTCGCGCCTTATGTTGAGAAAGACAGGGATTTTGAGTTCGTTAATCCTTTCAACGAGCCGTTCCACCGATTCGTATCTTTCATCAACGTATTGCTCGATAAAATCCCTGTACTCAGCCGCAGCCTGTTCGGTAGTAAGCACCTTTTTTTTTGCCAGCACTTCGGTGAATTTCTGCCTGAAAACTGCTTTATGATTTGATAGAAGTTCTGTGAGATTCAAGATTGCTCCAGATAATTTAAACCGCAGATGAACGCAGATACCCTATCTTCATTTTTTGCATTGCTCCTCAATTATTTTTATTTCTTCATTCGTTAACCCATACAGCGCATACACCTTTTTATCAATAGCATCATCTATCTCCTTGATTTCCCGTTCCAGCGCCTCCTTTTTTGCTACCTCGACAAGGAAAGGCGCCATCAGTTCTTCGATGGCGCGCTTGTTCCCCTCCCCATTGGTCACAAGGCGCGGTATTTTGAGTTTCTGAAGTTGTTCGAGTACGTTGCCGCTTCCGAGTTTCCCCGGCGCCGTGCCTTTGAGGCTGTAAAGTATGAATTTGCGCATGCTGTTATCCTGTATGCGGAGGCGCAGGGCGCGCACGTTGGATGAGCTTAATAACTTTCCTTTGGCGCTCGTGTAACTGTAGCCTGCCACGAAAACCAGCCATTCGCCTTCCTCCAGCACATCAAACGCTTCGAACTTTTCTGCTTCGATTGTGCTCACAGGCTTTCCGAAATGGTCTTTCAGCACTTCTTTATCGCCCATAGGCAGCGCCTCCATAAAGCTTCGCAGCGCCACCATGCTGTGCGGGCGCAGGTTGAGGTAGTGATGGAAATCGGCGCGGATTTCTGAGAGCTTTTTGTTGAGGGAGAGCATCCTATCGACAAGAATAATTAGTTCATCATAAACGGATTTTTCAGAATGGTTTGAGAAATCGATTGGATGAATCGGTATGTAATTGACATAGATATTTTTGAATCTGTAATAATCCCCTCGTATTTGAGCAGATAAATAACTAAAATAAAATTTTATCAATTTAGAGTTTAAAACTGCAACGAGATATTTGTCTGCTTTTGGTATTATGAATCCCGTCATTTCAATAAAATATCCTTTTTCATCATATGTAAAATTACAGTCATTCGATATGTCAGGATATACTATCTTGGGTTTTTCATATTCATCGTAATAATCGCATGCTCTTAACCCATACCAATTCCTGTTCGTGTCTTTTATGTCGCTCCTTTCCGATAATTCGTTTTTAAATTGGTTTAAATATTTTAATGTATTTGAATATTTATTAATATCTTTATTTTCAGTAAAAATCAGATATTTACCCTCAAACTGTATATTCCATCTTTTGATGTCACGACCCCTAATTATTGGTTTAAATAATTCTTTTTCAAAAGTATTTTTACCGATAATCGACTGCATTTTCGCTTCATCAACAATAAGCACTTCATTCAATCCAGTTTTTATTCCTGAAAGTGGCTCGCCAGCGTATTCTTTTAAAGGGACACCTTTTTCATAAATCTTTTTTCTCAATTCAGCAATCTCAATAGGTTGGAAACTCCAGCCATCTTCTCCCAAATCCCTTTGCCTTACCGAATAGCTATATTTCTGAAATACTGGCTCTAATTCTTTGAAATCAAGATTTTCGATATTACATGCTTTTAATACATTCTCATTTCTAAATTTTTCATTGCTTTCCCGCTGCATTATGATGATACATGGATAAGCGGTAGCATCTTCAAAAACAGGTAAGTCTCCAAAATCAATGAATTGTAAGATTTTACAATTTTCAAGAATGAATTTTCTCAATTTTTTTCCATAATTAGCGCGCGTAAATTTATTTGAAACTATAAATGAAAATAAACCATGATTTTTTAATTTTTTTATTGACTGCTCAATAAAGTATGCGTATAAATCGGCAACGCTATCAAAAATAGTAAAAGTATTCTCAAAATAATCTTTTTGCTTTTTGATAACTTCTTGCCTGACATATGGCGGATTCCCAATCACCACATCAAACCCCCTCTCCTCTTCAGGCAGCGTCTTATCAAACACATCCGCGAACTCCATCTCCCAATTGAAAGGCTTCTTTGCGCGCCACTCATCGCCAAAATACTTCCTAAGCTCCTCCTCGCTCCCGCTTATTAGCGAATTCCCAACCTTGATAGTATCGCCCAGAATCGGAGGCAGCATCTCATTCGGCTTCAGCGCCTTGAGCATCAGGTTCACCGCAGCAATCTCAGCAGCCTGGGCATCGAGGTCAACGCCGTGAATGTTGTTCATCAGGATGCTTGCTTCATATCCGGAGTATGTGCTCTCGGAGGTTTCAAAAAGCATGCCCTTTCTGACATGCTCGTCTATGCGCTTCTTGATTTCCCGATTCTTCTCCTCGTAGTAGTTCGCAAAACAATCGTATGCTTTAATCAGGAACGAACCTGAACCACAAGCAGGGTCAAGCACTTTAATACGCTCCACTTCTTCCGGTGTTTTACCTTTGAGCAGCGCGCCCAGCGTATTCTTCACAATGTAATCCACAACGTATGGAGGCGTGTAATATATCCCGCTCTCCTTGCGCGTCTCTTGGCTCGGCTTCAGGTCGAAAGTATTGTCACCCTTCAGGTACAGCGTATTGCCAAGATACGTTTCATAGGTATTGCCGAGAATATCAAAATCAAACTTCCTGAACGAATGCGAGGTCATTTCTTCAATAATGCGCGCCAGCACGTCATCGCTTACATTAATTCGGTCATAGAACAACCCTCGCTTAAAAATCTCACCGTTATGTATGTCATTGAACTTATCAAACAGCGCGCCGTCTGCAAAAAGCGCCTCATAAAGCGGGTTGTAGCGCGCTGCAGCTTTCCATAGTTTCAACTTCCCATCAAGGATATTCGGGTCGTCAAGAAGCAGGCGGTCTTCAGCCCATCTGATAATGATTAGCCTGTCCAAAATCCGCTGCACAGCACTTTTCAGCCTCTCAATATCGAAATTTCCTTTCTCATCTTTAAGTACGGAAAAATCAAGCCGATTTCGTAAAATCTCTCTTCTGGATTCTAAGAATTTTGCATATTTCGGGTCATTTTCATGTTTTTTATAATCAGGAAACAGCTTGCTTAAATCCGGTGGTTTGCCTTCGTTCAGGAAGTTATTCAGATATATATCGTTGGCAAGCTCAATGCGCCATTTGTTGAGCATCTCCAGAAATTCCATGTCGATATCTGGTTTTTCCTCACGCGCACCGAGCTTCTCAATTCTCCCCGACTCTACTGCTTCTTTCGTGAGATAAAGAAGGTCGCTGAATCTGTCTTTGTAATCATATACGGATTCAAAATTAAGAATAGTCAACCCTGTCAGAACATTAAAAACCCTGAATTTCTCAAAATTGGTAAGAATAGCCCACTTACAGTTCTTGCTCAGGGCATAGAGTATTGACTGGCGCTCTTCAAGCGTCCAATCCCCTTTTATATCTTTACTGTGCGAGATTCCTCCAAACCTTTTTGCTTCAACAAATATCACGGGTTTGCTATTGAGTTTGAGGGCAACGTCCGCAAAACCCGCACCGCGGATAAAATGCTCCCTGTCGTATTCATCCGGGTTCCCGACATCCCATCCCATTATTCCAAAAAGTCGGTCAACATAATCGGCGCGCACGTTAGCTTCGCTGATAGCTGCCATCTCTTTTTCGCTGTCTTTCTTGGATTTCTTGAGATCTTTGTAACTCGTTACAAGTTTTTCAATATCCAGCTTTATCTTGCTCGCAGTCTCATTGTCCATCAGTAAGCCCGATTCCTTAACACCGCATCGTTTGATACTGCATATCCTGTGTCATTAAAAATGTAACGGTACGGATGATTTCCACTGGTTTTTTTAATGGAGCACATCAGGCATCGTTCAGCTATTCTTTCTCTGTCGGATAACCTCTCGCTCTCCATGCCACAGTGCCTCCGATGAGGTTATACACCCTCTCAAAACCATGGCGCTTCAGAATGCTCGCACCGAGCCCTGCCCTGTTTCCTGAACCGCACACCGCGACCACAGCACGGTCAGATGGAACCTCGCTCATCCGTGCCTCAAGCTCTCCGACATAGATGTTCACCGCGCCGGGGATGTGCCCTTCTGCATACTCTTCCCGCTCTCGCACATCCAGCACGAACATATCTTCCTCTTTCGATTTCTCATGAAACCCGCCTGCCGTCAATACGCCGCTTTTCTCAAGCGGCATCCCGCGGCTGTACCAGCCCAAAATGCCTTCACAGAGGTAGCCCCTGACCCTGTCAAAGCCTATCCTGGCAAGATACACCCCCGCAAGTTCTACATCCTCCTGTCTCTCGGTCACGAGCAGAACATCCTTCCCATAATCAAGAACCCAGCCCGGGAATGTGGCCATCCCGTAGAGCCAGATATTGTACGAACCTCTTAAATGCCCGCCCGCGAAAGCAAGAGGAAAGCGGGTATCCACGACCGCACATTCATGCATCGCCTCCTCAAACTCCAAAGCATCCATCGGCTTTGTTTTCCGCGGCGGGAGCAGCTTCGGGCCTTTTTGGTTCTGCTCTGCCATCATCGTGAAATAGGGGGGAAGAGGGATAGTTTCGCTCTGTTTTATTTCCATGAACTCCTCGCGCCCTATCCCGAGCAGGGGATTGGAAGCCCGCTCGTACCCGATTGTGCTTGCAGGGATATCCAACATGCTTCCGCCGCATGCCGAGCCCGATCCATGTGCCGGATATACAATGACCCCATCTCCCATGGTGAGGAGCTTCCCGTGCAGGGAGTCAAACAGAAGCGAGGCACACTCAGCCGCCTTCTCCTTTCCCAGAAGATCGGTCCGCCCGACATTGCCATAAAAAAGCGCGTCTCCCGTAAACACAGCCCAGGCTTCACCCTGAGACGGAAAAAAAACAAAACTCAGGCTTTCTGGCGAATGTCCTGGCGTTTCAAGAATCTTCAACTTCATGCCGCCGATATCGAACATATCTCCGTCGGCAGCAGGCTCACCAAAGCCAAAATCAAGCTTGTTGCTGTGAATTATGCGGCACCCTGTTTCTTTCTCAAGTTCCAGAGAGCCGATAAGATAATCTTCATTGCAGTGCGTCTCAAAAACAAATTTTATTTTGCAGCAATTATTTTCGGCGATTTTGATGTATGCATCTTTATCCCTCCTGGGGTCGATGACGAATGCCTCGCCGTTATCCCCTGCGATATAGGAATAATGGGAAAGTCCATCAGAAATTACTCTCTCAACAAACATTCCACTCACCTCAGTGAATATAATCTTCGCTGCTATTTAATTTTACCGACTAATTCCGGGGAAACAGGAAAAGTGTCTGACAGTAAAAAATGATGCAATAAAAAAAGTTGAAAGTAGGCAGATGCCTACTTCTTGGGAGCTTCCTTGGGTGCCTCTTTCGGGGCAGCCTTTGGAGCTTCTTTCGGCGGCTCAGGCGGCTTTGGTGGTATGGTCTGCGTCCTGAAGAGGTCGCTGATCATCTCTTTTGGCGCACCGGGGGCCGGGGACTTGATGTCTGTGCTCAGACCCATCAGATTGGCACTGAGAACCACGAGGTCGTCCATGTACATATCGAGCTTGAGTTCATCCCTGCCGTCAATAAGGTTGCGCCTGCAGAACGGGCACGTGCTGATCAAGACTTCCGCACCTGTTGCCTTGGCATCGTTCATGCGGTCTTTCGCAACCGCAAGTGCGAGGTCAGGAATACCTGCCTTCACGCCTCCACCAGCGCCGCAGCATCTCTGCTCATTGCGGTTCCTCTCCATCTCCACAAGCTTGATGCCGGGCATGCTCTTTAAGACTTTCCTGGGCTCCTCAAACACGCCAACGTGTCTTCCAAGGTGGCAGGGGTCGTGATAGGTGACGGTTTTATTAAAACTCTTTTCCCATTTTATCTTTCCAGCATCAAGCTGCTCTGCAAGGAACTGGGACATGTGGACTGCTTCAAAAGGCAGTGGTTTTCCATATGCACGCGGCCAGTCGATCTTTGCTGCCCTGAAACATCCTGCACAGGCAAATATTACTCTTTTTGCACCGCGTGCCCGAAGCGCCTCGACATTATGCAGTGCAGCCTGTTTTGGCACGTCATTGAGATGCTGCTGTCCTGTCCTTATGAGCGCAGAGGCGCAGCACCATTCATCCTCTCCAAGAACCATGAAAGGAACGTTGAGTTTGTTCAGAATCCTTGCTGTGTTGACGCAGAGCACCTGCTGGTTGTATCCTGCAGTGCAGCCGATGAAGTAGGCGATATCCGACTTTTCGGCAATCTTGATATCTGGGGTCATCCAGGCAAGGCGGTCCTTTTGCTGCTTGAGATAAGGGTTATGCTGTTCTCCTATTAGCTTCGGGAACAGGCTCTGTTTGCCGTATGGACCCGTTCCATGCTTTACGAGGTTTGCACGGGTGGCTTCCCAGAGTTCTATCGTATCTATGCCGGCGCAGCATACAGTGCCGCACATGCCGCAGGTGGTACAATTGTACAGGTCATCCGTGAATTTCTTGATATCCTCAGGCGGAATTGCAGCAGGACCAAATAGCTTTGCTTTCCAGCCATAGCTCTTGGTTACGAATTCCCTCCAGCGGACGATTTTATCCCTAGGCTCGATAGCCTGGTCTTTATTTCTCGCGGCATACGTCGGGCAGTACTTGACGCATTCGCCGCATCGTGTGCACGCATCGTACTCCATCAATTGCGTGGGCGTTAAATTTTGAAGCGAAATTGCAGGTTTATTTTTTGCCATGTTTATCTCCTATGTTTACATATTATAAATATTGTTCGTTAGGGGGCTAACGATTTACGCGTTGACCTCCGCATAGCCGCCCTTATTCATCATTATCACAAGCGGTGTCACGAACATGTGGAAGAGCTTGCCGAAGGGTAGATAAGCAACACAGAACAGCAAGGTGAAGACCTCATGGAAAACCACAGTGGCGTTGTTGAAAAAGGCAGGAGATGTTGCCGCATATTGACTCACTAACATGCGACCGGTTACGCTATAAACATCCAGTCTGAGGTAATATGCCAGAAAGCCAGTAATTATAACGATGCTCAATCCTCCAATAGATATCCAGTCAACGCTTGTCCATCTTGCGGGCGGAACATCCGCGAACGCAAGTCTTCTCACTGCCGCTATTATAATTCCAATGGTCAACATGGAAGCCAATATAAGATTCGGAACCTTGAGGACGGCAAATGTATTGATAAAAAATTGCGGATTTCCGGCAGGTTCATTTAAGATGAACGGTCCATAGAATTCTGCTGCTGCTGCGACTACGGTTAATATAAATAACCCGAAAAATCCCCAGAAAATGAGTATATGCATCACCCATTCGCTCTTTCTCCGCCGCCATGTCCTGCGCTGGAATAAACCGTCCAGGATTATTATTCCGAGGGCTGCTCCTATGCCCTTCTCAAATATCCGGTGAACGATTAATTTAAGTGTGCCCCATGCGCCAAGGGGCTGAGTGGCTCCTTCGGGGATGCCGCGTCCCCATTTCGATAGTTGCAGGTACAGTCCTACAAAGAATATGATTATAGAGATAACGGCTACAGTAACCATTATCCTGTAATCTATGAAAAGTGTGTCGAAAACTTCTTTATTACCAATCGGTAGACCTTCTGTCATTTTTTCCTCCTATTTCTGCCATGATGGCTTTCATCCCCCTAAGAATCACTTTTATATTAAGCTTTCGTTATTTCGTTATGAGGCACTGGAGAAAATGACAGACAATAACAGGATAATCCTCCATGTTGACATGGACAGCTTCTTTGCATCTGTGGAGGTGAGGGAGAAACCCGAACTTACCGGCAAGCCTGTAGTCGTGGGGGCAGACCCGAAAGGAGGAAAGGGGAGGGGTGTGGTGAGCACATGCTCCTATGAAGCCAGGAAATACGGAATAAAGTCAGGGATGCCAATTTCACGTGCTTATAAGCTCTGTCCGACAGCCGTATACCTTCCTGTGAATTTCCCTCTCTATGTCGGTGCATCAGGAGAAGTGATGAAAATACTGCGCAGCTGCGCCGGGAAGTTCCAGCAGGTGAGCATAGACGAGGCTTATCTTGATGTGAGCAATATCAGAAGCTTTGAGGCTGCAAAGGAGCTTGCCCTGAAGATTAAAAAAGAGATAATGGAGAAGGAAAAGCTGACCTGCTCCGCAGGGGTGGGACCCAACAAGATCGTGGCAAAGATAGCCTCGGATTACAAAAAACCTGACGGCTTGACTATTGTTGAGCCCTCACGGGTTGCGGAATTCTTCTCACACCTTCCTGTCCGGAAAATACTGGGCATAGGGAAAAAGACAGAGGCTGAATTGAAGACCATGGGCATTGAAACTATCGGGCAGCTTGCTGAATACGACATCCAGAAATTGTTGTCTCGCTTTGGAAAATGGGGTATATATATGCATGAACTTGCACTGGGTATAGATGAGAGCGAGGTAAGGGAAGAAGAATGCTGCAAGTCCATAAGCAGGGAGACAACATTTGAGGAGGATACGGATAATGCTGAAATCCTGAACCAGACCATGGAGGCGCTGGCAGAGGATGTCCACAAGGCGCTTCTTGACGAAGGCTTCCTTTTCAAGACGCTGACGATAAAAGTGAGATACAAACGATTCATAACTCGCACAAAGGCGCATACTTTTGTGCACTTCACAGACGACCTCGGTACAATAAAGGATACTTCGAAGGCACTTCTGATGGAATTTATTGATGATAAGATGGTCAGGCTTATAGGAATCAGGCTCTTCAAACTTGAAAAACGAAGGACAAGGCAGAGATTGATAAAAGAATTTGCATAACAATTAAAAAAAATAATAGCTGAAGGTCAGCCGCATTTATTGCCGACCAACAGCCAAAGTACAGATTAGTCTGGAAGCGATTTCATATACTCAACTATATCACTCTTTTCCTGCGGGGTCAGGTTCAGCTTAAAGGTGGTGTTATAGTGATTTACAACATCCATCAGAGTAGCAAAGCGACCATCGTGGAAGAAGCCGCCCTTCTGGTGAGTCCAGATTCCCGCAAGAGGTGATGTTCTGTACATGCGGTCAGGCGCACGGTTTGACTGGAAATCATCAATCCCCATCTCGCTGGCGTTATGCATGTTCCAGCCTGGCTCTGTCCTGAGAGGGTCGATGTGGCACCTGCCGCATGCAGCCTTACCGCCGAAGAGGTCGTCCCCGCGTTTGGCTGCCTCCTTATCGAAACTGCCCTCGGGCGGCTTGGGCGCAGGGATGGAAAGCTGATAGAACTGAAGCGCAGGGAGCTTTGAGGTGATCATGTCATCGTCAGGGCTGGTAGTTACATGACCAAACTTGTTGGCTGCTGCTATCGGGAACTGGGATGCATTATCCAACCTGGGATCAAAGAAATTCCCTTTGCCGTGCATCTCCAGATTGGCGACGAAGGCATTCCAGTACGTAACAGAACCCCATCCTGTCCATGTATGAAGGTTCACACCTGCAAGACCGAAAGCTGGAGGAATGAGCGTGGCTGCGGATTTACCATCCGGGCGGAAGGCTTTACCATCCAGGAAGAGCTCGGCATCGAATTTACCAGGGCCCCAGCTGTTGAGCACCGCTCTCACTGTTGGTTCTGGAACGTTCAGGAGTTTTGCCACTGGGGTAAGGTCAGGGGATAGATTTACGATTGCCCCGACGTTAAGATCGCGGTTTGCCCAGCCGTCAAGACGATGACCGATACCGGCAGAGAGTGAATCGTCCACTGTCGAATGGCAGAAAGCACAAGTAATTCCAACCGACTGCAGCTTTCCAGCATTGTCGAATGTACCTTTAACACCTACAACCGCGTTGAGTTTCAGAAGAGCCAGCGTAGTTGCCGGGTCATCCAGATTGACCTTTCCTGCCTTGAGATTCTCGACCAGGTCTTTGGGAAGAGCATCCGCATCAACTTTTAAACCCACAGCCAGGGCAGTCTTCGGGCTCACACCAGGTCCCACGCCTCCGTTAGCTGCGCCTGCAATTGCCTGGTGAACCTTGAGCGAATCACCCCAGAAAGCCTCATCGCCGAACGTGTCGAAGCGGAAGGTTTGCCTGCCCTGCTCCATCATTGTCTGGGCGTTCTGGTCGATCATGCGGTCGTTTTCATTGGATACTGGGGCTGTGGTTGTTTCTGTAACCGTTGGGGCGGCAGGTGTGGATTGCTGTGGGCCCACGCAGCCAGCCGCTATTAAAACACCTACAACCACAAGCAACAGTACTAAACCGTACTTAATATTATTTTTCATGGTATTTCCTCCTGTTATCTTAAATATGCAGAAATAATCCTCCCCGCGGATTACTTTCAATATTAATTATCAGTATTAATACTTAAATTTAACTTCCGAGAAATTTTTTTTTCTGGATTTATGTTGTCGTGACCTAAAAAAGCGTTTTAAAGGCAACTCCCAGTAATTTTATAAGCTGCATCTTATCCCCGCTTTTTATAAGTTTTTGCAATAGTATCGAGGGATGATCCATGTCCCCGTATTCCGTGATAACCTCTCTTATCGCAGGTTTGTTGAGGAAGGCAACGAATTCGTTCAGGTTTTCATCGCTCAATTTCCCGAGGCTCTTATGAATCCTCATCCCGATGGCAAGTTCCCTTCCCACGGCGCCCCGCCATCTTTTTTCATACTCCTCAAGCTTTGCCTCTTCTCTCGATGCTCTGGCTGCAACTTCACCCGCTATTTTGGCGCAAACAGCGCCCATGTAAATACCTCCTCCCGACGTAGGTTTTACCTGTCCTGCCGCATCCCCGACAAGCATCACGCCACTGGTTGCGGTTTTCACAGGAGGACCAAGAGGTATTCCTCCGAGCACGAATTCTGTGCGCGAACCCCTGTATCGTGAGGCAACAACAGGATGTTGTAGCAGTTTTTCAAGGAAGACCTGCACAGGAATGCCAGGGTTCTTTGCAAGACCGATACGTGCCAAACCTTGAAACGGCACTGCCCATGCAAAAAATCCTGGCGCAATGTCGTTTCCCGTGAATATCTCCACAAATTCAGGGTCTTTTGCAGCATAAGGGGCTTCAAACTGGATGGCGGATAAGAATTTTTCGCATCTCGGAAGTCCTGCAGCCCTGCCCACGCTGCTCTGGATTCCGTCGGCTCCGATAACAACGCCTGCCTGAATCTCTTTTTGCTCCCCGTTTGAGATTACCGATATTTTCCCCTTCTCCATGCCGATAAACCGCGTCTTTAGAAGCAGGTCAACCCCGGCATCCAGCGAGCGTTCAACAAGCGCCCTGTCAAAAATTTTCCTGTCTATAACATACGCTTTTACATCCTTTCCTTCCACTCTTAACTCTTGGCAGTTCGGGGCGTACACAAAGGCCCCTTTCATCCTAGCTAAAACAAAATTCCCCTCTCCTGTTTCGCATTCCTTGAGGGCGGCGGTGCTTATGAGACCTGTGCACTGGACAGGTGAGCCGATGCTGGCATGTTCTTCAATCAATAAGGTGCTGGCGCCATTCCGGGCAGCATATTTCGCAGCTATTGCGCCAGCCGGTCCTGCACCAACGACAACGACATTGTATTTCATGTTTTTCCTCTTAATTGCTTACTTTGGCGTTCTGTAACCAGTGGAATCAAAAAATCCCATCGCAGAGAACGCAAAGTTCGCAAAGAAAGTATCTGCAACAAGGGTATGTACAATTTGTATCCACCCTTTAGCCAGCAGTTCATCACTTTGTTTCAATATCATTTCTTTTTTGTTCAGAAAGAGCTTTTTTTATGTCCGGTTTTAACTGGGGTATAATCTCCTTTATTACAATCCAGACTCTTTCAAGGCTCACACCAAAATAAGCATGAATAACTTTATCCCGCATCCCTGCGATTTCTTTCCATGGAACCTCAGGATATTTTTCTCTAATTTCTTCAGGGATATGCTTTGCTGCTTCTCCAATTATCTCAATGCACCTTATTACAGCAAAGTTCGTTCTTTCATCCTTGACAAAATCCTCATAATCCTTCCCTTCCACGAACTTTTCCGCCCGTTCCATGTTTTCGAGGATATCCTTGAGATATATGGAAATATCACGATTCACAGATATACCGCCTCTTTAAGAATTCTTTCTTTTAGCTCAGGTCTTACGTCCTTCTTGGGCACGAGGTCAACTTTTACGCCCAGAAGCTCGGACAAATAAATCTCCACTTTTACAAGCCAGAGAAGACTTACTGGCTCATCAAATTCAACCAGGACATCAAGATCGCTTTTCTCTTTCTGCTCTCCCCGGACATAAGAGCCGAAAATACCTATCTCTTTCACCCTGTAAGTCTTTCTTAGCCTATCCTTCTGACCTCTCAGGATTGATTTTATCTCTTCAATGCTTTTCATATTTTCGCACTTTATCTCAATACGTTATTAATTCAATATTATCTTATCCTTTGAATTTTGCGCCACTTTGCGGTTAATTCAAAAGCTCTTTTATCTTCAGAAGCACGAGAACCGCATCCTGCCGCTTCACATCAACTTCATGTTTCCTGAAAAACCCAAGCAGCTTTTCCTTCTCCGAATCTGTGATTATCCCCTCTTTTACAGATTCAGCTGCAATATTCTGGTAATTCCTGTCCGGGTAGAACAATTTTTTGGCTGCAGCCACGACCGCTTCCGTCTGCTCTTTGGTCAGAATCCCGGCATCCGCCAAAGCCTTAGCGGTCATCCTTATATTCACAAGAGGTATTGACAGCGGTTCCATGGTTTCTGCATCAAACGTCACCGCAACCTCATCATCGGACTCAAGGCTCCCATTTTTGTACATCGCATATATTTCTCCCACGCCAATCATGCCGTATGAGTCAAGCTCAGAAGCGCGAAGTGCGCCCATGCTTCCCCCTCCAACCACTGTAATGCCGTACTTTAGCGCTTCGATTATCTCGCGATGAGCAACGGCGGCGCTGTCAAAAAAAACACCGTCTATAATCCCTATTATTTCAGGCGGCGATGTCATAAGTCTCCTGATATCGTGGCGCTTCACAGGAGGGCGGTACTCGGCATCCAGTATCTTTTTCGCGTCGCTGTGACTTATGCTCGTACCTGTGTACACGACGGACTTCATCGCGCCACTCTCTTCTTCTTTTTCTTGATGCGCTCCCCCTTTCTCTCGCGGTCAAGGGTATAGAGTTCAAACATAGGGATTATCGCCCTGATGACAGGAACTTCAACGCCTCTTGAAAGATCGACAATTATTGCGCCGTCGGCTATCCCTTCAAGGCACTCAAGCACAGTTTTTATATTGGCAGCAGGCGTGCTGCTTGAGCTTTCCTTCAACTCGCCCATTCGCACGTTCTCTAATTCTTGGTACCAGTAACTGTTCAATTTTTTCATGTGGTCGTATCCGAATGTCCGCACCACCTGCTCCCTATCCGTATCCTCGCGCGCCCCGTGTATCTGGACAACGCGACTCTGCGCAGCCTCTGTAAGTGCCCTCGTTACCGCTATCTCGGGGGAGAGGTGCGCCCCTGCGCCCATCACAAGCAGCGCAGGGTCTTTCAGCACGGTATCGTCAAGTGCGGCTACTACTGTGGGAATATCAATATCAGAATCCAGCAGCCAGAGTTTGACCATTATGCCGGTTTCTTCCATCCGCCTTTTTAATTCGTAATTCAATCCATCACTTTCTGAAAGAAGGATTTCCCTGCCGGGATTTCTTGAGAACTCCGCAATGCTGAGGGCATCCCTCTCTATTACTTCGAGCAAGCCGTGGAGTACTGCCTCCTCGATGGTATTCCCGGAGGCAAGACCGTTGGTATTGCTGCGAAATAGCTGGCTTTTGCTTTTGGAATTATATGGATGAAAAACCGCATTGTCAGGAACGAATACCTCGATATCATTCATTAAATCATGTCCCTTAACCCATTCAAGGCTCGTGGATTCAGCCAAAGGCTGCGGCAGGAGAAGGGCATCAGGATATAAAGTGGGAGCGCTCTCGCTGAGCGATTCATAGGTATCTGTGACCCGCTCTGCGCCAAGCGGAATACCGCTCAGGTTGATGCTGACCTCGGGCTGCTCTGCAAGGCAGCGCTCAAAGCTTTCCATGATAGCTGAAATCCTTGCATTGGTCTCTGTTGCACCTTTTCCTGAGTATATGGAAATTGCGCCAGCCGCTGCGCTCGGTCTTATGGCTGAGAATACGGGAATGCCGATGCGGTCAAGGTCTGTGATATTGGCAATCCTTGTCACTCCTATTTTAGGAAGAAGCTTTGTTGTGTTGGCAAGCGTGGTCTCAGGGTCAAATACGCGCTGCGTGCCTTCAAGATATCTGATATTCGGGTCGATTGCAATTTTACTCATTTTTTTGCAGTTCTTATTGGATAAGGGTTATATATCTTGCTGTGGCGGATATGAGATAAATATAATCTCAGGAAGGATATAATATAAGGAAGTATATAAGAAAGGAGGATTTTTATGACGCTTGAATCAAGAATTTCTGAACTTGCAAAGGCAGCCAAACCAACAGTGGCAATAATAGGCTTGGGCGGCGCAGGCTGTAATATCGTTTCATGGATAGCACAAAAAGAGATACTGGGAAGCAAGATAATCGCTGCAGATACGGATGCGGCACATTTATTGGCTTCCAAAGCCGATGCGAAAATACTCATGGGAGAAAAGGCTTATCAGGGGAAGGGCTGCGGGGGCTTTGCCGAAAGAGGTATTGAAGCTGCCAGAGAGAGCATAAAGGAAATACAAGAAGAACTTGTTGGTTCAAACCTTGTATTCATTATTGCTGGCATGGGAGGCGGCTCAGGGACAGGTGCAGCCCCGGTTGTGGCTGAGGCAACCCGGGAAGCTGGGATTCTTACGATAGGATGCGTGATGCTGCCGTTCAGTTACGAGGTTTTGCGGCGCAAAAAAGGAATTTCGGGTATAAAAGCTCTTGCCGCCCAGTGCGATTCTTTGGTTGTCATCGACAATTCAAGGCTCAGAACCATCGCAGGCAGCCTCCCGCTTCGTGAGGGTTTTGCGGTTGCTAACGAGTTTGTGGGTAATTTTATCAAGAACATAACTGAAACAATAACCCAAGCGAGCCTTGTGAACCTTGACTATTCAGACCTGCGCAGTGTTGTGGAGCGCGGCGGGATATCGGCTATCGGCATAGGCGATGCAGAAGGAGAGAACCGAATAGAGAAGGCAGTGGAGCAGGCGCTTTCCACACCGCTTCTTGATGTATCGGACATTTCAGGGGCTTATGGAGTCCTGATACATATCGCAGGCGGCGAGGATATGACCCTCGGAGAAGTCACGCAGGCAGGCGAGATAATACTCCAGAAAGCGCCGAACACAGGCAGGATCGTGTGGGGCGCAAAAGTGGATGATTCCCTTGCGGGTCATGTCAGGGTGACGGCTGTGCTGACATGTATCATGGATCCGGACAAATTGACCTAAGTCATGGAGCTTGAACTTACAGAGAGAGTGGATAACCTCTGCGATTATACCTATAATTTCACATGGCAGGGCAATAAGCTCCGACCTGAAAGCACAATGCCTTTCCAGAAAGGCACAGATTATACATATAAAGACCTGGTGGATGAACTGAGGAAAGGCAAAGAGGTGCGGATTGCAGGCAATGCCGGGGAAAGGCTGGGCTACAGCATGGGCGTTGACCTGGCGCATTTGGGGGGAACTGGGGCGCCTGAAAAAGCCGGGAAAATATATGTGGAGGGTGATGTCTCTTCCGAGATGGGAATGGGGATGGTTTCAGGGGCGATATATGTTAAAGGGAGCATCGAAGAGCCTCTCGGAAATGTGGTTGAGGTTGTGTCCGATGTGAAGGGTTATCGAAAGTTCAGGGCAATAACCGAGATTCTATGCGGCGGTCTTGCGAGCGATACGCTTGTTAAGAATAACTTCGATGAGGAAAAAAAACATCTGCTGCTGGATGACGGCATTCTTCGAGGCACGATAGCCGCGCGGTGCAACTGCGAAGCCTTTGTTACAGTGGAAGGAGACGTTTACAACGGCACAGGATTGTTGATGCAAAAAGGCGTGGTTCATGTACGTGGTGACGCTGGCATGAACACGGGCGCGCACCTTGACGGAGGAACTGTAGTTGTTGAGGGCACAACAGGCGAGTTTGCAGGCGCTTACATGAAAAAGGGCACGCTGATTTTGAAGGATGCGAAGGGATTTGTGGGTGCAAATATGAAGGACGGGGCGATTTTTTCAAGGAAGAAGGTTAAGACAGCGCCGCCTGTGGGAGAGCTTCCGATGGCACAGGAGGATGCGAATCTGGTGATGAAATACCTCGATATAGGGCATGTCGAGGCTATGGGCTATCATAAGTACGGGCTCGTGAAAGAGAGGCTTGTGAGGATGAGGGACGGGAGCGTGGTGGTGAGGAGGGTGGAGTGAATTGGGATTATAAGTTGAGCTGAAGAATAAAGACTGTAGAATAAGGAAAGATAACTTAATTTATAATGAAGTATCTTATTGTAAGTTAACTTTGCTTAACTTAGAAATGGAAATTCAATGATAAGTAAAGAAAGGTTATCTTATGAATACCAGAGCCGGAAAATTTGTAATGCAATCGGGTGGGTATAAAGCATTCATACCAGCGCCTTTACCTCCTGCCCCACCCATCGAATATGATGATGAATTGCAGTTATTGTTATCAAAAGCTGATAGAGACCTTGCAAGACTGGATGGAATTACAACAGTTTTGCCAAATGCGGATCTTTTCATTGCAATGTATGTAAAAAAAGAGGCGCTTTTGAGTTCTCAGATTGAGGGAACTCAGGCTTCTCTTGAAGGGGTTCTTGAATTTGAGGCAGATTTAACGCCAAAAGAAGATGTAAATGAGATAAAAGACGTAATCAATTACATAAAAGCATTAAATTACGGGATGAGCAGGCTTAATGAACTACCCATGTCTCTAAGACTTATCAGGGAAATCCACAAAAACCTGTTAGAGGGAACAAGAGGGGCAAACAGGAATCCAGGGGAATTCAGGGAATTCCAAAACTATATAGGGGCGCCTGGTGCATCTTTGAATAAGGCAATATTTGTCCCTCCGCCACCGGATATTGTCATACCTGCAATGGAGGAGCTTGAGAAATTCTTTCATAGGAAAGATGACATCCCACCACTGGTCAAGATTGCTTTAATCCATGCCCAATTTGAAACAATCCACCCGTTTCTGGATGGAAATGGAAGGGTGGGAAGACTTCTTATAACATTTTATCTTTATTGGAAGGGGATATTATCAAGACCCCTTTTGTATCTGAGTTTCTACCTGAAAAAGAACAGGGCTGCATATTATGACTTATTGATGAAAGTGCGCAGAGAAGGAGCATGGGAAGATTGGATTAAGTTTTTCCTCGAGGGTGTGAGTGAAACCTCGCAGGAGGCGGCAAATACAGCTCGGGAGATAATTAAATTAAAAGATGTGCTGATAACGAAACTTTATGAAAATTCAATAGCAAGCGTATATGCTGTGAAACTGATTGATTTGCTTTTTGAGAAGCCGGTGATAAGTACTAAGGATGTGGTTGAAAAATTGAAAGTTTCAACGGTTACTGCGAATGAACTGGTGAGGAGATTTGTTACAATAGGGATTTTGAGAGAGATAACGGGGAAGCAGAGATATAAGAAGTATATTTTTACTGATTATGTGGAGATTATTGCAAGAGGGACGAAGGATGACTATTGAGGACTTGTAGTTTATGCCCCCTATCTTCGAAATAACCCACAAAGACATCTGCGGGCGCATCGGCCGCCTTGATACCCTTCACGGTACAGTGGAAACTCCAGCCATCATGCCCGTAGTAAACCCCAATATCCAGACCATCAAGCCGTCAGAGCTTCGCAAGTTCGGCGCCGAGATTATTATAACAAATTCTTATATAATTTATCGCAAACCTGAACTCAGGGAGCGCGCCCTGAGCGAGGGACTGCATTCGATGCTTGATTTTGACGGACCAATAATGACGGATTCCGGCTCCTATCAATTATCAGTTTACGGCGAGGTGGAAGTAAATAATGCAGAAATAGTCCAGTTCCAGCAGGAAATCGGCTCTGATATCGGCGTTCCCCTCGACATACCCACGCCGCCTGATGTTTCCAAAGAGCGCGCCGAGAGAGAGCTTGAAATCACAATAGAAAGAGCAAAGGAAGCTCTCGGCTTGAAAAAAGACATGCTGTTGGCTGCGCCCGTTCAGGGTTCCACTTTCCCTGAGTTGAGGGAGAAGGCTGCGCGCCGGCTTTGCGAAGCCGATTTTGACGTTTATCCACTCGGGGCTGTCGTGCCGCTTATGGAATCATACCGTTACTCTGACCTTGTGGATGTTATTGTAGCATCGAAAAAAGGTCTTTCGCCTTCTGCGCCGGTTCATCTCTTCGGAGCCGGGCATCCCATGATGTTCTCGCTTGCTGTTGCACTGGGCTGCGACCTGTTCGATTCAGCCTCGTATGCGCTGTATGCCAAGGAAGGGAGGTATATGACAGTGCGAGGAACATATCATGTGGAAGAACTGCAGTACCTGCCGTGCTCCTGCCCTGTATGTACCTCGCATGATGCCGAGGAAATTATAAAAAGCGAAAATCAGCAAGAGCTGCTTGCGCGCCACAATCTCTATGTGACTTTTGCAGAGATGAGAGAAGTAAAGCAGGCAATAAAAGAAGGAAGCCTGTGGGAACTCGTGGAGCAGCGATGCAGGTCTCATCCTCAACTCTTGAACGGGCTTAAACGCATGCTTTATTATTCCGACTGGCTGGAGCAGTTCCAGCCCGCATCCCGCGCCACCTTCTTTTACAGCGGCCCTGAATCAGCGCTTCGACCTGAAGTTATGAGGTACAGGGAAAAACTAAAAAATTTAAATCTCAAAGGCAGGGTTCTCATCAGGACAAGAAGGCTCGATAATGAAGACGAATTCGACTGGGTGCTTGATTTTAAACCGCCTTTCGGTCCCTATCCTCTGGAGCTTGCGGAAACGTATCCACTCAACGCCGAAGTAATAGATGAGCCGGATTATGAATCTTTAACTGCCGCCCTCAAAAATACACTTTCGCTCATGGAACTTAATCCAGATTCTGAATTCGCAATCGTATTTGATGATTTACCAGAACATCCTTTACTGAATGAAATCAAAAAGCGATCCGAAGGCTAAAGAACAGGGCGAATTAAATCACAGTACTACCGCATCCAGAATACAACCGGCTCGCGTTTTTCAGGTATAGGAGGAATTGTCTTTTGATATCCGAAGATTACTGGTGCCACGAGCTTGTAATCCGGGGGTATCTTCAACTCAGCCATGAGTTCGGCGCTTTGCTGGATAACAGCAGCGCCTCCTATCCAGCAGCTCCCAATGCCCATGGAATGTGCTGCAAGCATCATATTCCCTGCGCACAGCGAGCAGTCATAATCGGTAAGGGCGTTGTTCTTGCTGCCGATCACGAGGATAAGAACGGGCGCATTGTAGAAGAGATTGAAATTCTTATCCTGCAATCTTTTCATAAAATTGATAGCCGCTGCATCGTTTCTTCCCTCAAGGTTTTTTGCCAGAATGGGTTTTGCGTATTCCGAGAGTTTTTTCAGCATCCCCTTGTTCTGTACCACTATGAAATGCCATGGCTGAAGATTAAGCCCTGTGGGTGCGTACCTGCCTGCATCAATAATCTTTTTGATAGTCTCTTCTGATAACGGCGTATCGAGATATTCCCTTACACTGCGCCTGGTTTTAATATTGACTATTACAGGATTTTCATCCGCTTTCATGTTCCTCATTCCCTGAACTTACCTGCAATCTCTGCTACACGCAAGCCCACATGCCATGCCATCGCAATCCCAATCTCGTCATTGCGGGCATCGCCCTTCATCCCCGCCTTGGCGCTCCCGCCCAGAGCGTAGTTATTGCCCACCACGATCATGCTCTGCAAAAGCATCCACTGGAGTATGGAGTTTATGGTGAAAAGCTGGCCTCCGTCCCTGCCCCCGCCTACTGCTATGGCGCCTCCCACCTTGTTTTTCAGCAGGAACTCAGGTCCGCCGGGAACGCCCGGTCTGTCCTGTGGCGTGCCCTTTGCATACCGCAGTATTATGCTCCTGTCAAAAAGAGCCTTGAGCTGGGCAGTCACTGAAAGGAAGTACACCGGGGAACCTATGATTATCCCGTCCGCCTCCTTCATAGCTTCGTAAATGCGGGGCAGGTCATCATCCTTTATGGCGCATACTCCCTTTGAGCTTTCATTGCGGCACGTCCCGCAGCCTGTGCATGGTTTGATTTTCTTGCCGGCTATGCCGATAAACTCTTGTTTAGCGCCCATCTGGGAAGCTGCTTTCAGGGCTTCCTGTACAAGTATGTCGGTGTTGCCTTTTGCTCTCGGGCTCCCTGATATTCCTATAATTTTCATAATTTAAACTCCTTTTCACGATAAATTCTTATATTAAATTGATTAATACAATAGTAATAGTGAATATTTAATGATTTCTGCGTATTTTTCGCAAAAGTGATAGTATGGCAAAAATGTGGACACCAGGTGAAGATATAGACTTTGAAACTGCAAGGGACCAGGCAAGTAAACTTGTATTATTAGGTTCTGCTCAAAAAGCAGGAATATTTGAAGCCCTCTCGCAGGAAAAAGACATAGAAGCCCTGAAGCAAATGCTCGATGCTGATGAAAGGGCACTGTTCATTATTCTTGAGGCACTCCGTGCTTTAGGATATGTGAACAAAAGACAGGACATGTATATCGTTTCTGACAGAGCCCGGGCTCTTTTCCTTGAGCAGGGCGAGGATTATGTGGGAGGATCTCTTCCTCATTTTCTCGATATAATGGAAGCATGGCTTAGGCTTCCCGAAATAATCAGGGGGGAAAAGCCTGTGGAAGATGAAAAACGCGATGTGTCTGCTTTCATGGACGCCATGGCGGCAAGACCTGATGAGGTTGTGGAGGAAAGCGTACACCACTGCCTTGAAAGAAAGAAGAACGCCAGGAGCGTGCTTGACCTCGGAGGGGGTCCGGGTAAGTACTCAAAAGCTTTTGTGAACAGGGGCTTGAATGCGGTTCTTTATGATTTGCCAGAGTCCATGGATTATGTCAGCGTCAGGTATGGATTAAAGGACCTAAAATCCCTTGCCCTGAAGAAAGGAGATTTCACAAACGATTTTGTAGCGGAATTCGGCGGTGAGCTATTCGACATTGTTTTCATGGGCAATATCTGCCATATCTATTCAGGCGAGGAGAACAGGCTACTGATAAAGCGCGTCAGGAAACTGTTGAAGCGCAATGGAATGATAGCCATAGAAGATTTCATCCGCGGAAGAAGCCCCATGGCAGAGATGTTTGCCGTGAATATGCTGGCAAACACAGAGAGCGGCAGTACGTATACAGAGGCGCAGTACAGGGACTGGCTCGGGGATGGCGGGTTTCGAGAAATTGAAGTGATTGATCTCACTGAGAAAAGCAGCCAGCTTATTACAGCTTTTTTAGGTTAATGTATGGACGAGACCGACAGGAAGATAATGGAATTATTACAGCAGGACGGGAGAATGGAAGATGTGGAGATAGCTCGAAAGATAGGAGTATCCCACGACACGGTTAAACGGAGAAGGAAGAAACTCGAAGATGCCGGATACATTAAAATTCAGGCTAATATCAATCCGCGCGAGTTCGGATATACAAACGTCTTTTACCTGGGGATAGCCCTCGCACCCGGCATAGATGTCAGAAAAATAGCAGAAAAACTGGCTTCCAGGAAGGAGTTCTTTTTCGTGGCGCTTTCCCTTGGTCCGACCCATGCCATAGTTGCTGCATGCATTGCCAGAGAGCAGATTGTTCTCAATAAACTGGTTGAGGAATTGAGAACGTGGAAGGAAATAGAGAAAATTGAGACCAGTATCATCTACGAAGTCCTGAAGTCGGGATACCACAGCATTCCTGTGGACACGCTTTAGTCTTGTGGATGCGCGAGAATGCCTATTGGATGCGGTCATGAACCTCGATACAGTTGCTTGAGTACGTAATGCAAAAATATGCGTAATATATATGAAGCAAACGCGTAAAATGAATCGGTATGATGATCACGAAGCATGCTCTTCTCAGGATGCAGCAAAGGGGAATAGATGAAAATAAGGTAGCTTCTGCCATCCAGAACCCTGATGATACCAGTGATAGCTTTGGAAGGCGCAGACTGGCAAGAAAAACAATTGGGGATAAAACCCTCGAAGTAGTATATATAAAGGAAGATGATATAATAGTAATAACCGTTTACTGGTTAGAGGAAACATGAATATAAGTTACGATAAGGATGCAGACTGCCTGTATATTCAGTTCCAGCAGGGCAAGGTACACAAGACAAGGAAAATAGAGGAAGGCATACTTGTCGATCTTGACGAAAAAGGCAGAATATACGGAATCGAGATTGTAGGCGTATCAGAAAGGATGCCTGTTGCGTCCCTCGGCAAAATTAACATCGATATGCCAATTACCGGAGTTTCGGCTTAGATACCTCAATTGTTTCAGTATTTATCTCGTTATTCGCTGTTAAAATGCGGCATCTTCCCATCATTTTATCTGTTTAGGACGGTTAAACATCCGCTAAAACTGTCCCGAAGGGCTGTTCTCGCGGGTAGGCGCACATTCGCTTTTGCGTGCTCCTTTCAGGGCGCGGGGGGCAATCCTCCCTGATTGCTTTGATGGCTCTGTCTTGGCGCATATACAATAATTGACCGTTAAGAGCGGGGGGAATGATTTTTACATCTCAACGCAGATTCCCTTCCCCGCTCAACTCATGCTGGCTCGATATTATGCAAAGTTTTTTAAGTTCTTCAGTTTCATATTAAGACACCATAAGGTGGTATTATCAAACGAATCTACTTGGGCACCTGCGTTTGGTGCAGAATATTTGATGACCAAAACCATATACGCATTGCCGAAGAAACGATGGCGTTCATATCAATTCTCGAAATGGCAGAATCCAGGGAGATTTCCATTGTAAATTCTGATGTATTAGAGGATGAAATAGAAGAAATTCTTAGCCAGGAAAAACGCAGTGAGATTCAAATGCTCATGACATTATGTGATAATTTTGTTGAGTTATCCGATGATATTATTGAATTTGCTAAAGAGTTGCAGAAAAATTGCAAATTATCAGGCGGTGACGCATTGCATTTAGCTTGTGCCTGCAACTCTTCCCAATTCTTTTTAACTTGCGATGATTTTATATTGGAAAAAATAAAATGTATTGAAGAGATGATGAAGAAAAAAGGTAATATTTTAAAGGTAGAGAACCCTATTGATTTCATTGAGGAAAAGCATGAAAGTTAAAAATATAACTAAAGAACGTATCCTTGTAGAAGGGACAACCGCATTAATAAAACGTCTTGGTTATGCAAATGCAGCGCGGTTTATTTCGCTGCTGGGTGGGAAAGGTGATATGGTGCTGGAGATAAGGAAAAAAAGGGAGAGTGAAGGTATTGGGGAAGTGGTGAAAAGGATAAGGAGCAAAAGCGGGTCTTAGAAAAGAGTGAAGATTATTTATCGGCTAACATCCTGAGGGTTTTATCGGCGCATCGTTTCTTCTAAGAGCTTCTTTCTTTTTGGTGTCAATCCCCTTCCCTTTCTGCAGCTAATGAGGGCTGTTCTCGCGGGTAGGCGCACATTTGCTTTTGCGTGCTCCCTTCAGGGCCGGGGTATATCTTCTTGACTTTGTGAGTGATGCAACGGCGATACGTTGCCTTTTGCGGAGCTTGTTTGTGCCCTTCCATCTTGATCGTATTAGAATAACTATCAATACGAATTGAAACAGTGTCTTTAAAACGATAACTTTAAATCCACTCGTACCATTATTTTATCTGGAATTTGGGAAAAATCCAAAATGTGGCGGGGTTCGTTTTTGATGAATGCTTCGCAAGAAGGAATCTAAACAAAGGGGAGGTGAAATGAATGACAAAGTTTCTAACACTCTGGAAAGTGGATACGGCTAAAATGCCTGTCAGTCCTGAAGAGCAAATATCTCTGTTTACCAATCTTCTTAATATGGTCAAGGAAGACTTCAAAAATGGAGGAGACTGGGGAGAATTTGCGGGTGGAGGTGCCGGATACTGCGTTTCTGAAGGAACAGAACAGGAGTTAGCTTTAGCATTAATGAAGTACAGTCCGTATATCAAGTTCAAGGTGTACCCTGTTCTTTCGGTTGAGCAGGTATTGGAAAATATAAAGAAGATATCACAGGCTTAGAATGAGCTATGGCAGTTCATGAGTTCAGAATTGCCTTTTTTCTTTTTTTAATTAACAGATTAACTCTTTCAACCTTGGCACATATAATTGACCGTCAATATTAGGAGATGGATTTTTTATGAGGCAAGTCATATTTCTTAAATGGGTTAAGTACACTCTCTTTTTAAGTGCATGTATTTCTCAACCACTCTTCCCAGCCCAACCCCACAGAAAGTTATAAGTCCCACAGATAGAAAATATATCTTTCAGAGAAGGGGGTTTCGAGAAGTCCGAACAAAGTCAGGATGCCCGCTTCAAAATAGCAAGGAGGTAACAAATATGAAAGCAGCGCAAATCAATAATTACGGAGGCAGTGAGGTTGTAAAAATTAATAACAACGCGCCAAAACCCGCGTGTATGCGCCTCCCAGTGCAACTCGAGAGGCAGGCGGCTCTGGGCGCTTTTATCTGCGATTCCTATATTACCCCGCTGCCTGCATCCTTGCGAGCGTGGCTTTTATCTCAGCAATCTCGCTTCGCAGTTCGCCCACCTCATGCATGAAAAGTTCCCTGAAGTCATCCCGTAACATGTGGATTTCCTCCTTGACCTCCCCAAAACCCGTTTCAGTTATTTTGATATGTAAATCCTGCTTCTCCAGCATTATCGTTGTATTCTCTCTTATTTCAGGAATATGGGCTGTGTCCTCCCTTACAGCTTTCATGATTTCTTTCATTTCATGAATATCCACAGTTCCTCTCGACAAAGCTGACAAAATCTCTTTCTGCAAATCTTTATCTCTTATGACCTTAAATGATTTTAAGTCCCCTTTATAAATCTCCTCTTTTGTTTCCACTTTTTCCACAAAAATCGGATATCTGTTGATATTTATTTTTTCAAAAAATTTTTCAATGCTCTGATTTTCTCCCTCTGCTGTTATCTCAACTCTCCCATCCTCCAAGTTCCTGACCCACCCATAAATACTTAACTCAAAAGCGAAGCGTTTAACCGCTTCTCTATAACCCACACCCTGGACTTCTCCACTGATTAAAGCATTTATGCGCTTCATGAATTTAATTCATGCTTCAAAACCTTAAGTAATTTTGCATTATTTTTATTGTATTGCTGGCTTCCATCGTGTATGAAAGAAAGTGTCCTGTTACTCCCACTATCAACAACACCACTTTTCCCACAGAAAGCTATAAGTTCCGCAAACAGAAAATATATCCCTACAGGAAGGAGGTTTTCACAAGTCCGAACAAAGTCAGGATGCCCGCTTCAAAATAGCAAGGAGGTAACAAATATGAAAGCAGCGCAAATCAATAAATACGGAGGCAGTGAGGTTGTAAGGATTAATAATAACGCGCCAAAACCCGCCGTGTCGCGGGGGAAGATTCTTGTCGAGGTATATGCTGCCGGGGTTAACCCTGTGGACTGGAAAATCCGGCAAGGGTATATGCAGGAGATGGCGCCGCTTGAGTTCCCGGCAAACCTTGGAGGGGATTTTTCAGGCATCGTGGCTGAAATCGGCGATGGCGTTTCGGGTTTCAAAAAAGGCGGTGAGGTTTACGGTTATGCCAGCGTCCTGAGCGGCGCCTCAGGCTCGTTTGCCGAATTTACTTCGGCAGATGCAAAAGCAACGGCACGCAAACCCAAGAACCTCAATCATGTCGAAGCCGCCGCACTGCCGCTTACAGGTGCAAGCGCATGGCAGGCGCTCGTGGACCACATCGGCATTTCAAGGGGCAAAAAGATTCTAATCCACGGCGGCGCTGGCGGTATCGGCACAGTCGCCATCCAGCTTGCAAAGCACATAGGCGCGTATGTTGCTGCAACCGCGAGCGCAAGGGATTTGAAGCATGTCAAGGAACTGGGCGCAGATGAAGCCCTGGATTACAAGAACCAGCCATTCGAGGATATGCTGCACGACTACGATGCTGTCTTTGACACTGTGGGCGGCGAGACGTACGAGCGGTCTTTCAAGGTGTTAAGAAAAGGCGGGATAATCGTTTCCATGCTGGAACAGCCTCGCCAGGAACTCATGGAACGATACGGGGTGAAAGCAATAGGACAGTTCACGCAGGTGAACAGCGAACGATTATCCGGAGTGGCTGAACTCGCAGAGAAGCGCGTTATCAAAGTGCATGTTGACAGGACATTCCCACTGGAGCAGGCGGCAGAGGCGCTCGTATATCTGCAAACCGGGCATCCTCGGGGAAAGGTTGTATTGAAGATAAAAACCTAAGGCTTGGCGAACATCGCCTTCGTAACCCCTTCTATCTCCTCATCGGATAGATCCTTCGTATGCGTAGCCAGCATCCAGCGGTGACCGAACGGGTCAACAATGGCACCTGCGCGGTCGCCCCAGAACATATCCGCGACTGGCATGGCTACCGTGACGCCTGCGGAAACAGCCTTCTCAAAGACTGCATCAACATCATCAACATACAGGAAAATGCTTGCACTTGTGCCGCCTCCCGGCGACAGGGGCGAGAACACATTCATTTCAGGGTACTCAGGAGACAGCATCAGTATCGAATTACCGATCTGGAGTTCCGCATGCATGATGCCTCCTCCAGGTCCGTGAAAGACCCTGCGTTTTTTCGCACCGAATGCCCTTTTGTAAAATTCAATTGCCGCTGCAACATCGTTCACGACCAGATCGGGTGTGAGCGAATGAAAACCTACAGGAATTGCTTTTGCTTTCATATTAACCTCCAAATTTTTACTTCCCGCGAATAAGGTTGGTTCTCATTCTATAAAATAGTTTTGGGCAAGCGCGATACACATCCTATACCTGTATCTTTGAAAATAGATAACTCCCGACCACAAGGAACAGCGCGGAAACGCCGCAAAGCACGAGAAAATCAATGCCGAAGCCGAAATACATCTGACCTACGAGTGCTCCTCTTAGACCATCAACGCCGTATGTGAGCGGATTGAGGCTTGAAAGCAGGACAATCAAATCCGGGAGTCCCTGAAGCGGGAACAGCGCGCCTGACAGGAAAAAAAGGGGCATAACCAGAAAATTCATAATCATCTGGAATCCCTGCATATCTTCCAGGAGCGAGGCTATGGCTGTTCCCATAGCAGTGAATAACAGCGCGATCAATGCCATTATTAGAATTGCAACAGGCAGCAGCACAAGATTCGTCGGCCTGAATCCGGCAACCACGGATATCAGTAATACAATAATTCCCTGCATTGTAGCTACCGTGGCTCCTCCCAGCGTTCTGCCTATCATTATATCAAGCCGCGAAGCCGGTGCCACAAGCGTTTCTTTCAAGAACCCGAACTGCCTGTCCCATATAAGTTCTATGCCTGAAAAAATCGATGTAAAAAGAATGCTCATGGCAATAACGCCTGGAGCCAGGAACTCAAGATAATTTCCCTGTCCTGCTTTCTGGAATATCGGCCCGAAACCATATCCCAAAGCAAGCAGGAAAAGCAGCGGCTGACCCAAAGAGCCGATAATCCTTGAATGCGAACGCATATAGCGCTTGAGCTGCCTGAGCCACAGGATGTAAATAGTACCCATAGCTCATCTCCTCCACAACTTGCGGAGATTCCGCATCTGTTCAATGCTGCCTGCTTCTTCCTCCCGAATCCTCCGTCCTGTAAGAGATAGAAAAGCTTCCTCAAGCGAACCTGTATTGGTCTGTTTCATCAACTCAGCCGGACTTCCTTCGGCGATAATCGTGCCTCTGTCAATAATCGCGATGCGTTCAGCCACCCTTTCTGCCTCCTCCATATAATGCGTGGTAAAAAACACAGTGATGCCCTCGGTGCGGTTTAATTCCCTGAGATAGCCCCAGATATGGTTGCGGGTCTGCGGATCAAGGCCAAGCGTGGGCTCATCCAGGAATAATATTTTCGGGAGGTGCAAAAGCCCGCGCGCTATCTCAAGGCGCCGCTTCATACCTCCTGAGAAATGCTTCACAATATCATTCTTTCTGTCCCACAGTTCAACGAACCTTAGAAGCTCTTCAATCTTTTTCGAAAGGAGTTCCTTCGGAACTTTATAGAGGACGCCGTGTAATTCCATGTTCTCATAAACAGTGAGTTCCTCATCGAGGCTTTCGTCCTGGAACACTATCCCGAAAGAACGTCTTACAGCATCCTGGTTCTGGACAGGGTCATAACCGTTTACAAGCATAGTCCCGCTCGTGGGGCGAAGAAGCGTTGTAAGCATTTTGATGGTCGTTGTTTTCCCGGCTCCGTTAGGTCCCAAGAAAGCAAATGTCTCACCTCTTTTCACAGAGAATGAAATTGCATCAACAGCAGTAAAATCCCCAAACTTTTTTGTGAGCTTCTCAACTTTGATCGAGAATATTTTCTCACCCTCCGATGCCACGGTAGTACCTGCTGCGCTTGTCAAAATACCTCTCTGGCTATAAACTCCTTTTATTTTTCCAATAATGCCTCGCCACAATCGCGCCGAGAACAATCACAAGACCGCCAACGAGACCTGCGGAGGCTAAGGGCGAACCTTTCGCTGCAGGGTTTACAATTAAAGGCACCGTGCGATCGAATATCACAACCTCGTTTGTTTCATCAATACCTCTTAATTCCGTATCGATAAGATACGTCTTTGCCACCGCAGTCCCATCGACGGTGAATCTGAGCACGGCGTCGCCGCTTTCACCTGGCTCAAGTTTTCCCACGAAATCCGATTTTTCGTTGAACTCAAAAGGCTGGGAGGCATCCTTGAATACGCGCAAAGACACTGCTTCAGCTTTTTTATTCCCTGTGTTTTTGACCTTGATATGAATTTCAGCTTTATTTCCGGGTGTCAGGTTTTCCGGAACTGTTGTCACGGATTCCACTATCAGATGCGGAGCAGGCTTGATGGGTATGCTGAGGGCGAGGGTCTTTGTCCTGTATGTATTGTTTTCATCATTTTCATCCTTATACGTGACTTCAAGTCTGGCATTATAGTCTCCTTCCTTGATATTTTCATCAACATCAGCATAGAATGTTGCCGTTTTACTGCCGCCTTCTGCAATTATTCCAAGGCTGTCCTCGTCCGAATAACTGTAACTGGAGTTGAAGCCTGAAGGCAGGAAAAGTTTTACTTTTACATTCTCGGCATTGCCTTTCCCTATGTTGTTAATATCCACGGAAAGCTTTGCCTGCTGTGTATCTGCTATCAGCTTCTCAGGGGATGTTACAAGCGCACCGACTACGAAATCCGCCCTTTTAGGATCGATGTATATCGGGAAATCCTTCTTTGTCCAGCCTTGTCCTGTATCCCAGCTCAGCGTTACATTATAAGTTCCCTTGATAGCATTATCGGCTACCCTGAGTTTGTAGTGGAGCACATAATAAACCTGGTTATCGTTCGTCCCCGCCGATGTTCCCAGGTCCTGATCAGGACTATCCCCTGCCTCAAATAAAAAAGGATATCCGGCATCAAGGTGGAACTTCAGGTCGGCTGGAGTACTCAGGGTATTTACAACCTGCCATCTTAGATCCAAATCCTTCCCGGCATCCGCAGGATCGGGGTCCTGGCTCATGAAATTTGCCTGGATTTTGCTTCCCTGCCCTCCTATGAGGGGCGCGCCGAGAACAGGGCTGACCATTACTGATAGAAAAACTGCCAGTATTCCGTATGCTATAATCTGTGTTAGTATTTTGCTCTTCATATTCTTACCTCAAATTTGTTCATTAATTTCTTATATGTATTTTTTATGTTCATTGTATCTATTATGAGTATAATTGCCGGAACAATGGTTATAGCCGCAATCATGCTTGCAGCAACCCCGTAACTCATCATAGTTCCCATGTCGCCGAGGAAGGTCAGTCTCCCGAGGGACATAGCCTGGAAACCTATCAGGGCGGCAAGCGTTGTTGTAAGCATGGGGATTATCACATTGTTCAGGGTCACTGCCATTGCATCCTTATGCCCGAGTTGAAGCTGCGAATGCTGTACTTTCAGCGCTGACAGGTTCGCAAGTTCCAGCCTGTACCTTGTGACAAGCTGTATACCGAAGTCTATGCCGATGCCCATTATCATGGATGTGACACCCGATGTCTGGGAACTCAGTCCCATTCCGATAAGCCCGACGTAGCCCATTGTCCAGAGGGTACCGAATATTATTGTGGTCATCGGGGTGAACCCATATTTTATCGAACGGAAGAGAACCAGCACGATTATCAGGATACCGATGAGCGAATACGTGGAGGTCTTTGCCATATCGGGCGCGATTGCCTGCTGCATTTTCTGGCTTTCCATCACACTGCCGCCGAGGCTTGCCGTAATTCCGGGCGGTTTTGGCACTTGTTGTAGTATTTTCTCAAGTTCAGGCTCAAGTTTAGAAAGGTCCACATCATCTGTGGTGCGAATGGTGACAAGAGCCAGGGTGTAATCCTTGCTGATAGACCTGTCAAGAAGCCCATTTTTATTTGTAAGGTCCTGAACTTCCCTTGTTGATTGAGGAAGCCGTCCGCCATTGATGCTTCTCAGAACCGATGCCGGGCTTGTGACATCTATCACGTTATCGGTATGGAGCGCCAGCATTGAGAGCTGGTCCATATACAGTATCACCCTCGGGTCTCTAACATCCCGCACCTCATCAGAGCCTTTATATGATGGGTCTGTTTCAACTGCAAACGAGATGATATTGGTGCTTCCGAATTCGTTCTCGATGCTGTTCAGGGTGCTTATAGCCTCTACGTCCTGCGGAATCATTGACTTTATATCGGATTTCTTTGTCTGGATCGTCCCTGCCATGTGGATGGCAAATACTGAGACCACAAGCATGAGCACCAGCACTACAATCGGGAACTTCGTGACAAAGCCTGAATATAATTCGATTACTTTGTTGCCCATGTTACCTGCCCCTCAGGACATGCTCTTCTTTTTTCTTTGAGAGTTTCAGAAGTTTCCTGTGTGTGTTCCAGTACTCGTAGTCCTCTTCCAGCAGTATGAAAACCGGGTTGACAAAGAGTGCGGCAAGAAGACAGAACGCTATACCCAGCGCGAGGGTTTCACCCAGGTGCTGGATCATGGGCACGGTAGCGAGTGCGAGCACCCCGAAGCCAACAATAACGGTAAGCCCTGAGCCTATGATGGCAGAGCCTATCCCGCGTACGGTTGTTCTCAGGGAATCAAGCTGGCTATTCCTTTTGGCTCTCTCTTCATTGTACCTGCTCAACATGAATACGCCGTATTCAACGCCAAGACCCAGTATCATTGAACTTAATCCCACTGTCGCCACAGAAAGCGGTATCCCGAGCCAGCCCAGTGTTCCCATTGTCCATATCAATCCCAGGGATAACGGGGCAAATACCAGAATACCCTGCGTATATGAGCGCTGCATTACAAAAAGCAGGATGAGTATAATAACTGCGGCAACGATCAGGGTAAAAACAGCATCGCTCTTCAGTAGATCAAAAATGGTCATCCTGAGGATAGGCCCGCCTGTTATGCCGAAATTTACTCCGGGCGGTTTTGGAGTATAATCAATGCGCTTCTGGACTAGCTCATCAAAATTCTGTATCTGCTCCTCACCCGAGCCGATATCCGCCGTAACATACATGAGCGTCATCTTATAATTCCGGCTGAAAAAAGCATTCGCCTGCGGGTTGCGAAGGGTTTGCGTTATCTCCTCCGGTGGAACTGTCTCGTTTCCCCTGAAAAAACTTGCAGGTGAAGCAACGCTGGTTACTGTCGGCTCATTTCTCAGTTCACCGTCAAGGAAAATCAGGGATTGTATCACCCTTGGGTCCCTGATATCACGGACAGCACTTTTCAAATCAACCGACTCATCGATCTGCACTGCTATTACAACTGTATCCTGCCCCCCGAATTTATCCGAAATGCGGTCATTGAGCGCAAATATCGGAAGTTCCCTGGGCATTTCTTTCCTGAAATCCGAGTTTATGGTCAGATCCTTAAGTCCGATTCCCAGTACGATGGTGAAAATAATAACAAGCACGGCAAGTGATTTTGCGTGTTTTCTCTGTATTTCGGCAAGTCTTACCAGTGCCTTTTGCAGGGGGTCTTCCATTATTAGTCTCTTTTGAATGTGGTCTAATTACTTTTAGCTTCTTATAAGGGTTTTTACTCTGAAAACAACTTAATAATAGGTTTATTTAGATAAGCTTATATAGGGTGTCAGGCTAAGACCACCAATTGCATGCTGGAAAAACTCAGAAGCTTTGGGCTTACCAAATATGAAGCTGATGTCTATCTAACCCTTCTCCGCGTCGGCTCGGTGGATGCCAATATTATAGCCTCAACCTCAGGCGTTCCATTAGGACGAATATACGGCATTCTCAGTTCCCTTCAGGAGAAAAAGGTAATACATGCCCAGGAGACAAGACCTCGCAAGTTCGCTGCAGTCGAGCCTTCGACAGCATTGAAATACCTCCTCGATGCCCGGAATTTTAAACTCCAGCAGGCGTCTCTTCGGCTTGGTGAAACGGCAGCAGAGCTTGAGAGGGACCTGCTGGGAATAAAACCATCACCCCAGAATAAGCAGTTCTGGACGGCTGCCTTGGGCTCTGAAGAAACTCGTAATATTATTATTGAGCAGATAAACCAGGTAAATGAAGAAATGTGCCTTACTATAGGGTACCCTGAGTTTTCAAAATATCTCCCCTCCAGAAATGCAGAAAAAAACGATACCAGAAAAGCACTGCTCAGAGCCCTGGAAAGAGGTGTGAAGTTCAGGATGCTGATAGACAGGGGTATCAATTACCCGGATATGTCCGGGGATGAGACTGTAAAGAGCATATTCAAATACCTTGGTAAAAATCTGCAGTGCAGATTGATAACGTTCACCTCAACGCTTTTTGATGTTATTGATACTGATAGAATAAATCTTAAAATCAGCAGTCCTGTAAAGAAAGAAGAACTATTTGCCATCGTGCATGTGAGGGATAAGAAACTGGCTGCTGAAATGAAAAACCACTTTGAAGACATGTGGGAGAGAGCGGAACCTTTGAAGTGGTGAGTAAAGCCAGTTTGAGAATCAGCGGGAGTTGGAAAAAGATATGGTTATTAACAACATCTAAGCGTAAAATTTAGATTAACACATACCTGAAGGTTCAAATGGCACTCAATTTAAATATCCGCACGCATGGTATTTTAATATCGGCTATCGTATTAATTATTTCAGTACTTCTACTGATTGATAGACTGCTGGCGACAGGTCCAGTACAGCTCATTTTACAGGACGGCACAGCAGTACCGATAGAGGGGGCTTCGTATTTTTCATTAAATGAAGTGTTATTTTTCATCATAACTGCATGGCTTGGGGGTATGTCTTTCCTTTACATAGTCCTGTTCCCAAAGGAAAAGGAAATACCTGAATTAAAAAGAGATCTCGCAGGGCTCCAGGAGATAAAAAGCACAGCAATATTGGCTGCTAATATACTTGAGGGCGATGAGAAGATATTATTCCAGAAAATCATAGACAATGACGGGATACTGCAAAGGGAACTTGTTTTAAAGGCAGGTTTTTCCGAGCCTAAAGTGAGCAGGCTTCTTGACAGGCTTGAAAGAAGAGGATTGATAGTACGCCAGAGGGATGGAATGGGAAATAGAGTATTGATAAAATAAGATAGTGCAGGCATGATTTCATTTTTTCATAACTGCTTTCAGAAGAATTTCAGGGAATTCTTATATGGTCTTTCATCCCATAAGCAACGATGAACATTTGGAAAACATTGGCATTGGTTATGATTGTCCTGCTGGTCGTTGCTGTCGGGCTCAGGTCTACCTACATGGAGGCGCATGCATTCCAGCTTAACGAGAGTCAGAAGTTTTTCGCGATAAATGCGGCTCAGAATGGGTTAAAAGATGAAATTGGAGGTATCAACTATAATGTTACTGTCCAGGACCACGGATCGATAATATCTACCACAAACGGGGATAAAAAGGTCGTGCGTGTTGTTCTCACCCGGGGAAATACAACCCTGACTGCTCTTGTAGACATGGATACAGGTAATGTGGTGGAAAAGACCAGGATTGAATCCAGCGGCTGGATGACGGAGTACCAGAATCAAAATCCAAAGCGCTGGGGTCATGAGCGTTTATTTAACCGGTGATACGATGGAAAATCTAATGGAATTGCAGGGCGTCTGGAAAATCTACCGCATGGGTGAGTTTGACGTACCCGCGCTTCAGGGAATAAACCTGGCAATTAAAGCCGGTGAGTTCGTAGCTATAACAGGACCGAGCGGATGCGGCAAGTCAACCATGCTGAACATGATAGGCTGCCTGGACATGCCAACACACGGAAAGGTGCTGCTTGAAGGCAGGGATATATCGGAATACAAGAGTAATGAACTGGCGCGTGTAAGGGGTAAAAAAATCGGGTTCATATTCCAGACTTTTAACCTGTATCCTACCCTGACAGCTCTTGAGAATATTCAACTGCCGATGAGGATTCATGAAATTCCAGAGAGAGATGTAGAGGAGACAGCAAAAAAACTTCTGGTTACTGTCGGGTTGGCTGAACGCGGAGCCCATTTCCCAGCCCAGTTATCAGGCGGGCAGCAGCAAAGAGTAGCGGTAGCAAGAGCGCTCTCCACAGGTCCTTCTATTCTCCTGGCGGATGAGCCTACAGGGAATCTGGATACAAAATCAGGAGGGGAAGTAATGGATGTTTTCAAACGCTTAAACAGCGAGGGATTAACTATTGTTATGATAACGCACGACCCGAGAATTGCAGGATATGCAGGAAGAGTTGTGAAAATGCTGGATGGAAAAATAGTAGGTGAAACATGAAAATATTAAATATAATTTTTATAGTTATATCGGCAGTGTTGCTTACACATCTTGCGTTCGCACAATCTAATTCTCTTGTGACAGAAAGCGCACCTCTCTATCCCGGAGAGACTACCTATGTCTATTTCGTGGTAAATAATACGGGATTTGGTAATGGATTTCTGAATGACGTATCAGTCAGACTTGAGCCCAAGGACAATGCCTCAGCCAATGCAGTGACCATACTTGATGAAACGTATTCGCTGGGAACTATACAGGACTGGGGTGATCAGAGAACCGCAAAGATCAAAATCCATGTAAACCCAGGCGCAGCGGAAGGCGATTATTTTTTCAATGTATATATTACCTTCAAGGGTCAACAGATAAGTAGCAGTACTCCAGCACCTATAGTATCAACCGAGATCAAAGACCAGATATTGACCATTAAGGGGACACCTGTGGTAGTGCTTCTCAATTCAACGCTTGGCATCATAGCACCGATGAGCGTAAATAACGAGACGCTGCGGTTTAAAAATACAGGCACAGGCACGGTACAGAACGCTGTAGCTGAAATAGGCACGAATACAAATACCAATTCGGTGTTTTCAATCCTGGGCGGAGGAACCAAGTTCTCCCTCGGCAACCTGAAACCAGGCGATGAAGCTGATATCACATTTGACCTGGCTGTAGATATTACCGCAACTCCAGGTGCATATAATCTTCCTGTAACAATCACAGGCATGAACAATTACTCATCCGATAATTTTGCAGGACTTGTTGTCGCAGGAACAACTGATTTCGAGATAAGTTACCAGGAAACCCTGGGCTCTTTTTCGCTCAATGTCGCCAATGTAGGAGTAAATCCCGCCAGTGCTGTGACCGTCAGCCTGCCGCAACAGAAGAATTTCACTACAGTTGGAAGCAGTTCTTCTGTGCTCGGGAGTTTGAACCCGGGCGACTACACATCCGCGATATTCCAGATTACGAAAAATCCAGGAGGAGGGAACATTCTGGATATTGTGATACAATATACCGATACCAGTGGAATGAGGCATGCAATTACAAAGAGCCTCGCTGTACAACTATCGGCAGGAGCACAGACCGGCGCAGGTAGAGGAAGTGCACTTTATACAACATGGGTGCCCGTGATCGCTATTATACTACTGGCTTTGTACTGGCAGCGAAGAAAAATAACAACCTATTTCCACAAACCTGAGGGGAATAAATGAAAGCTCTTGATATTTTTGTAGCAGGTGAAACATGAAACTATTAAATATAATTTTTGTAGTTGTATCTGCGGTGTTGCTTACACAGGTTGCGTCAGCACAATCAAATTATCTTGTGACTGTAAATGCACCTGTTAATCCCGGGGATACAATCTATGTCTATGCACCGATAATAAATGCGGGATTTGGTCCATTTCTATATGACGTATCAGCCAGGCTTCTGCCCAAGGATAATGCCTCAGCCAATGCAGTAACTATACTTGAAGATACATATTCGCTTGGAAATATAGTGGATTGGGGCGATCAGCAAACCGCAAGGTTCAAAATCCATGTAAACCCCGATGCAGCGGAAGGCGATTATTATTTCAATGTGTATGTTACTTACCATGGTCAACAGATAAGCAGCAATATTCCATCGCCTGTAGTAACAGAGCGTCAATAGGGAGACGCTTGTGTTTAAAAATACAGGCACAGGCACAGTACAGAACGCGGTAGCTGAAATAGACCTTACCGGCACGGGTATGAAATCATCTTTTTCGATTCTGGGAGCAGGAACGCAATTTTCTCTCGGCAATCTAAAGGCAGGAGATGAAGTCGAAATTACATTTGATATGGCTGTAGACATTACCGCAACTCCAGGTGTATATAATCTGCCTGTAAAAATCACTGGACTGGACAATTACGTATCCGACAATTTTGTCGGACTGGTTGTCGCAGGAACAACTGATTTCGAGATAAGTTATCAGGAGACTCTGGGCTCTTTTTCGCTCAATGTCGCCAATGTAGGGATAAATCCTGCAAGTGCTGTGACAGTCAGCCTGCCGAACCAGAAGAACTTCACTGCAGTTGGAAGCAGTTCTTCCGTGCTTGGGAGTTTAAACCCTGGCGATTACACATCCGCAATATTCCAGATTACGAAAAATCCAGGAGCAGGGAACATTCTTAATATAGTAATACAGTATACCGATACCAGTGGTATGAGGCATGCAATTGCAAAGAACCTCGCTGTACAACTATCAGCAGGAACGCAGACAGGTGCAGGCAGAGGAAATACACTTTATACAACATGGCTGCCCGTGATCGCTATTATACTACTGTTTGTGTACTGGCAGCGAAGAAAAATAACAACCTATCTGCACAAATCGAAGGGGAACAAATGAAGATTTTTGATATTTTCAGATTGTCCCTGAGCCATGTCAAGAAAAGCAAGATGCGAAGCTGGCTTACTATAATAGGCATCGTAATAGGTGTAGCCGCGGTTGTGGCTATTATCTCCATAGGACAGGGCATGCAGGAGAGTGTGCAGGCTCGCCTGAGCAGCCTCGGAGCCGATTTGATTACGGTCACCCCGGGGTTTTCACGGGCAGGCGGCGGTGGTTTTGAAGGTGGAAGAGCCGCTGGCGGTGCCACTATTAACCTCACAGATAAAGACGTGAACGCCATCAAGCAGGTCCCGGGCGTATTGTATGTAAACGGCATGGTTTCAGGCAGTTCGGATATAAGACTGGGTACAGAGAAGACCTCTGTGTCCGTAAGTGGCGTTGATACCACGGTCTGGCGCTCCTTTGCCACAACGCAGCTTGAAGCAGGCAGGTACCTTCAGCCAGGCGATTCGAACGCTGTAGTTATAGGCAACTCTTTAGCTCATACTACCTTTTTACAGCCGATTACATTGAATAGACCGATTACAATAGGAGGCAAGACTTTCAAGGTAGTGGGAATCTTTGTCCCGTCAGGAGGGGGTTTTGGAGGAGGAGGGATAGATAATGGGGTATACATGACTGCAGATTTCGCACGGCAGGTGATAACTCAAAATGTATCCAGAAACCAATTTACTTCAATCATGGTAAAGATAACCGACCCATCGCTTGCGGACCAGATAACTCAGGATATTATAAACAAACTTATGCCTGAGAGGCACGTCAATCCAAGAACCAGGGATTTTACAGTCACAGCGTTCGCAACAATACAGCAGCAGATAACAAGCATTGTCCAGGCCATATCGCTTTTTCTCGCTGCGATTGCGGCGGTCTCGCTTCTCGTAGGGGCTGTGGGTATCGCGAACACTATGTTCATGTCTGTCATGGAACGCACAAGGCAGATAGGATTGCTCAAGGCTCTTGGCGCTACAGATAATGAAGTGATGAAACTTTTCCTTATAGAATCAGGGTTATTTGGGTTCGTGGGAGGAGTGCTCGGAATCATTTTTGGAGTACTGATATCGGTCATAATATCCGTAATAGGCTTGAGGGCACTAGGACCGGGCGGGACTATGAATGCGGTTGTCACGCCTGGGCTTCTTATCTTTGCGCTTGCTTTCTCTGTGTTCGTGGGTATAATCTCAGGTGTCGTGCCTGCAAGAACGGCGGCAAAGATGAACCCGGTGGATGCTTTGCGGTTTGAGCAATAGGATGGTGATCTGATTGAAAAATATCCCTGGCTGTAACTTGGAAAATTGCAGAAAAGCTGACACGCATGTCCATACCAAATATTCAGGATTCAGCAAATATTCACTTGCCCAGTTTCCGGATTCAATATCCGAGCCGGATATGGTTGTCAAGGCTGCAATAAAGAGAGATCTTGATGTTCTATGCATTACAGACCATAATTCTATAGCCGGTGCTCTTAAAGCACAAAAATATGCCGAAGGTTTGCAAGGAATTGTGATTGTTATTGGTGAAGAGATTTCTACTGCCGAAGGCGAGATGATCGGTCTTTTTCTCCAGGAAAGAATAGAACCAGGGCTCGGTGCAGAAGAAACCGCAGAACGTATTCATAATCAGGGCGGGATTGCCGTAGCACCCCATCCATTCAGCCCGCACTGCTCGTGCCTTGGGCGCAAAGTAAAGTATCTGGATTTAGATGGGATTGAAGTCTTCAACGCCATACACCGCGACCCCTATTCAAACAGGCTCGCTTTAAGAAAGAGTATTACGAATGGGAAAGCCAGCATGGGTGGAAGCGATGCGCATTCCATAGAAATGGTTGGCAACGCGTATACAACTTTTTCAGGCTGTACAGGGGATGACCTGAGAAAGGCAATACTTCGGAAAAATACTTCTTATGGGGGAGAGACTACATCACTTGCAGCCTGCGTCCGCTGGAGTGAAGGTGCGGCGATGGAAATAGGTAGAGCCACGTACAGGTCGCTTCGCGGGCAAACCCTGCAAGAAGATGTACTGCATGCAAGGATAGACAGGATTAAAAAACGCAATAAGATATTGGGATTGTTAAGCTCAGCGTTGTATTTAGTACCGCCGATTCCCGTAATATCCGCAGAGATTGGTGAGAGAATTGTAAGGAAAAAAGCCAAAAGGATATGGGATGAAAACAAGTTTTGGAGAGAACCATCGTTTGCTGAAGACAGGGTGGCAGCGTCTCTAAAAAAGTAATCACAAAAGGCACCATGTCAGTAGATGCCAGTTTTCCTTCAGATGGCGCTTGAAGGCGTGGATATTGTCGAAGGGGTTACGAAGGATCAATTACCGAAGAGTATATTACATATAGATACCTATAGTAACATATATGATAGCTACCACAACGATCTGTTTAGACCCAAAGGTAAAGGATAAACTTACCTCTCTAAAATATCATTCTCGCGAATCATATAGTTCCGTTATAGAAAGATTGACCAATCTGGCAATAGATGAAGAACCGCTCAGCGATGAGGCGATAAAGGGTATAGAAGAAGCTCTTGAAGACATAAAACACGGACGCATGCATTCCGAAGAAGATATCATGACAGAGTTTGACCTGAAATGAGTTATAAGGTCGAATACACTTCAAAAGCAAGAGAGGATCTCAAAAAGTTACCTCTGGAAATTGCACAGAGCATAATTCGATCAATAAACAGCATTAAAGATAATCCTTATCCTCATGTCAAAAACATCAAAGGGACACAAAAGAATCCTCTATATACTCACCGTGTTGGTGAATATCGGGTTATCCTTTACTTAGAAAATGAGCGTTTGCTGATCCTGGTGATAGAAGCAGGTCACAGGAAAAAGATTTACCGGAAATGTTGAGAATATGAAAACATGGGATTCTCGCACTAAAATAACTAAAATATTTCTTGCAAAGTATTATTATTCAGGAGTGATGTATATTTGTTAAACTCCCTCCTCTCAACCTTAAAACCCCGCCAGCTCGAAGCCATAAAACACACCCACGGCCCCCAACTGATCCTCGCAGGCGCAGGCACAGGCAAGACCACGACCATCACAGCCAAGATCGCTTACATGGTCGAAAAGGAAGCCATCGACCCCTCCCAGATCCTCGCTCTTACATTCTCCAAAGAAGCCGCAAGGAACATGCGCGAAAAGGTCGAGAAACTCCTTCAGGGAAAGGAAGTGATCGTTAAGACTTTCCACTCATTCTGCGCCGAACTCATCAAGGATCACGCTGACAGATGCAAAGTTCCCGGCGACTTCAAGATATTCGAGGAAATCGATTCAGCTATTTTCATATTCAGGGAACTCGGGACAGATGCAAGGACCGCCAGCCTGTATGCGAACACTATCGGAAAATCCAAAGACCTGAATATCTCCATAAACAAATTCAAAGAATTTCTTGAAAAGCTTAAGAAACAGGTTCAGGATATCGAAAAAGATGAGAGCACATGGAAGGAACTGTATCGCGAATACAAATTCAAGCTCAATACCTTCCATCTTCAGGAATTCAAAGACAACGAAGATAAGAAGGCAAAACAGGCAGAGAAAAAACGATACTCCGAATTCATAGACCTCTATGAAGAATACCTGAAATATTCAAACTTCATATCAGCCTGGGAGAAATACGAAGAAAAGAAATCAGCTATTGGCGCACTGGATTACGGTGACCTTAATAAGATCGCTCTCTGGTATCTCGACGTGTATGGCACGCAGGAATTAAGCGATATATTCCGCTACATCATCATTGATGAATTCCAGGATACCAACTATGTCCAGTTCGAACTGATCAAGAAGCTCACGGCAGCGAATAAGAACATAACAGTGGTGGCGGATCCAAACCAGACCATCTATGCATTCCGTGGGGCGTATACCAATAATATCGAGGAGTTCAAAAAGCAATTTACCCTTTCAGACAAAGGCATCGTGTCACTGGATGTCAGTTTCAGGTCGACTAATAAGATTCTCAGAGTCGCCCACACTCTGATCGAAAAGAACTATTCTGAGGAGAAAAAGCATGAATGCCAGCTTCTCAAGAATCACAAAGATATTGAAGGTGAGAACGTCCGTATCATTGAAACAGAGGATGATAACGAAGAAGCAAGAGCCATAGTGGAGAATATCGAGGTTTTTCTGGCACAGGGTATTCCTCCAAAAGAGATCGCCATATTATCCAGGACTCACGCCCAGGGACGAAAGGTGAGGCAGGCTCTTGAGAACAGGGGTTTGCCTTTCCGGGTCAAAGATGATACCGATTTCCTGAAGCAGCCTGAGATAAAGACTGCTCTTGCTTACCTTTATGTGATCAACAATATCTCCCATCCCGCAGCCCGCGGGACAGAGGCATGGTGGAGGATATTCCATTACAATAATGCATTGAGCCAGGAAGATTCCATCAGGATAGGAGAATACCTCAAGAAAAAATGGGTCTCGTTCCAGGAAGCCATCTATCACAATATCGATGCGCTCGGACTTTCAAAGAGCGGTCTTGAGACCATAAGCAACGTTAAAAAGAGGATAGATTCGCTTTGCGGCAAGAAGAACCTTGATGTATCAGACCTGATCCTTGAGGTCTATGACCTGTCGGGTCTCTCAAGGCAATTCGCCCACACTGACACAAAGCGCAGCAGGGAAGCGCTTTTGAATCTCAGGCAGCTTCATGAATTGGCCAGTAATTTTGAGGAGTTCCATGGAAAGGACCTGAGCCTGTTCATAGATTATCTTGAGATCCTTGATGAGATGGACGGCAACCCGCCTCCTGCAAGGATAGCGGATGAGGATGCCATAAACCTCATGACCATACATGCGGCGAAAGGGCTGGAATTCAGCGTTGTATTTCTCACGAACCTCGCAAAAGATAAATTCCCACTGTACCGGGGAGGCGCAGAGCCACTCATTCCTCCTGAACTGATGGAGCAGTACAGTGACATCTTTGAGGATAAATCTGTCAAAGATATTGAAAAGGCAATCAGGGAGCGCAAAAAAGAGATCAAAAAAGAAGAGGAAAGACGTCTCGCCTATGTTGCGCTAACAAGAGCAAAAGAACATCTTTTCCTGACCCTGGCGACCAGATATGCAGAGGATGAAAGAGAGCCCTCCGAGTTCCTTATGGATATTGGATACAATAACTGGAGAGCCGGGGGGAATATCAGTATCGGTGATCTCAGTTATTTCAGGGATACCGATACCAAAGTCAGGGAAATGGTAAAGGATAGCGCGCTTGAACGGGAAAAGGCAATGCGTAAGAGGCTTCTTATAGAGTCGCTTGATTCAGGAGATTTTAATGAAATCATGAAAAATGCGCTGCTGTATCAGGCTCTGAGGGTGGGGGAGACGCCGGATTTTAAGGAGCTTATTGATTCCAACTGGTCAAAAATAGACCCTACCGATGATGCTGACAGGATTTTAGGGAAGATAAAGGAAAAGAAGAACGGATTGAAATTCAATCCCGCAAGTATGACTTTCAGCTATTCCTCAATAAGTACCTATGAGCGATGTCCGCGCCAGTATGAACTCTTGGAGCTTCTCAGGATGCCTGCACGCGATTCCGAAGATTCTACCGGAGCCATGAGAAGGGGGAATTTTGTTCATAAGGTGCTTGAGATAGCAGTGAGTGAAAAGATTACCACAAAAGAAAGGTTGTATAAGATAAGGGATACAGTCGCAAAAGAACCTGATTTCAGGGGCGTTGACATTGAAACTGCAACTGGAGCGCTCGATGTATTCTGGGAGCGGAACAAAAATAGAATTGCAAATAACCTGATGGTTGAGCAGAGATTCGCTGTACAGCTTGGAGGTTTTACTTTCAAGGGGTTTATTGACAGGGTGGATCTGATCCCCGGGACAAAGGATGCGATCGAGATCATCGATTACAAGACAGGGAAATCTGAACCTGTACCTGTTGAGCGCTCACGACAGCTTTTACTGTATGCCCTGGGTATTGAACATGTTTATCCAAAATACAAGGTGAAAAGACTCACACTGGAACAGCTCGGTCTTCCCATTCCCAGGACTTTTGAACTGAAGGATGGGAAGTTTGAGAGCGCGGGCAGTTCACGGATGGAAGGGCTTGATGGGAATGCTATTGATGATATGATTGAGATAGCGAAGAAGATAGCACATGATTATGAACATGGGTTTGAGAGGACGAAGGATGAGAAGGCTTGTGAGGAGTGCGGATTTAGGTTGTATTGTGGGGATTGAAAATATAGGATAAGCTGCCCAGAATGCAACAGGGCGCTGGTAAAAGGCGCATGCGTCGAACACGGGAAGGTGGAAAGAACATACGACCTTCGCGTGAAAGCGGTCATGGACGACGGAGAGAAGGTGCAGGGCATCCTGCTGAACAGGGAAACCACGGAAGCTCTGACCCAGGGGCAGGCTTGAGATATCAGCTGAGACAGAGCACGAGGAGAAAAAGGAAAAGAAGGGGTATGTATACAGGGAAAGGCGCAGCGGGAGTTATTATCTCGCAATTTCACTGCCATCGCCTGTTGACCCTGACAATTCCAAGGCCTTGTATGAGAAAGGTGTTCTTGAAATAAAGATGCCCAAGACAGAAATCAAGAAGAAAAAGCCGTTGAAAATTGAGTGAAGTAATAAACTAAAAGAGATAAAATCTTCAGAAAATGATAGCTAAAGTCATGATACTGGAAAGATGTTTCTCTTAAATGTGAATAAGGATACTCGAATACGGGAGCGTAACATAACGCTTCCTTAATTATCCATCATTTCAAATTTATCAGATAATTTACAAAATTTTGATTAAATAGAGCACCCGGTCTTTTGCCTCTGATATAATCAACGATCTCTTGACTCCTCATTCCTTTCATCCACAAAATTACGCCGTTGAGCAAACTTGCCCGATTGATCCCTTTTTCGCAATGAACCAAAACTTTCATCTTCTTTTTATAAACCAAATCGTATCCAAAAGACGCAATTATCTTCAAAATATCCAAATCAGGCAATCCTGCATCTTCTATTGTCCATTTTAGATAAATCTTAAAATCGCTTGCATCCGGGTCTATGCCGCCTGCCAAATCGATGCAAGCGTCAAATATCTTAACCCTTTCCACATCGTCTATCATGGAACTCTGATACAAATTCTCGTCTATTTGAAATATTTCCATAATCAAAGTAAATAAATAACCCAGGTAATTTTAAACTCTTCTCTTCTTTTTTCTGATTCTTCTTAGGGGATTCCTATGTAAAAGGAGTAAGTTTACTACCCCCAAAATAGGTTTGCAGATAACATATCCTGACTTCTGAAACATGGCGTTGATTTACAACTGCCATTTTGTGAATGTCGGCTACCATAGCCGGGCCACCAAATGAGGTAGCTCCTAATCTCAGAAAAGAAGTAAACAAGTAGGTTAACGAGGGATTCTTGTTATCGTGTTGATATTGGGAATGTTTCATACCTTATTCTTCTCCAGCAATTACATTTGGACCTCAAATTTTTTCTTTCATATTTAGGAAGTGTCTAGTGGCCAATATATTTCAAAATAGTTAAATTACAATTCGGATATTTTTGTTTATAAAAGCTATCTTGTAAGAACCTCGGATTGGAAATCCATTGGTCTCGACAGCACTCGATACCTGGTCAGGCATAGGACACGATATCTTTTCTAACGAATTGTAACATTAACCTTGAGTGAGCCAAGTTATTCTATAATTTTCCTGAAGCTTATTGAAGCCGCCGCAAACATTATTGTATCGAAAATTGCAATAGCCGCAATATCATATGGAAGATTAGTCAGATCTCCGCTGATCATCAAACCTCTCGCAGCATCCACTGCATAAATCAGAGGATTAAAAATCGCGAAGTATTGTAAGACAGTGGGCATCAACTTAATTGGATATAAAGCATTACTGACAAAGAAGAGCGGCATGATCAGAGCTTGACCTATGCCCATGAACCTCTCTCTGGTTTTCATTAAAGATGCTACAAAAATAGAGAGGGCGGCAAACCCGCCTGAAACAAAGAATATTATTAAAATCGCTGTAAAGAAGTATAGAGGGTTCGGTACAAAATTAACTCCAATAAGCACCGCAACTGGTATAATTATCAAGACCTGGAAAATCGCCCTGACCCCTGAAGCTATAGACCTGCCTATAACAGTAGCATACCTTGAAGCTGGAGCAACAAGAAGCTTTTTCAAAATTCCTGTTTCTCTTTCCCACACGATAGTTAAACCATAAAAGACCGATACAAATATAGTAGATTGTAGCAAAACGCCAGGAGTGATATAATCGAGGTAAGGTATCCCATCAGTAGGTATAGCCTTAACATGGCTCATGACAGTTCCATAAACAGCTAACCATAAAATTGGTTGAATAGCCCTGGTGAATATTTCAGCTCTGTCATGCTTGAGCCTCCGTAGCTCAAGTTCTATCATAGCAAACATTTCCCTCAGGGAATCCATCATCGTCATAGCTATCTCTTCCTGCCAATACTCCTAACTTGCCTGATTTCACTAACGCCACTTATCGAGGACACAGTTCCAGTATACTTTAGGAATACATCATCTAAATTTGGCCTGTCCGTAGATATTTTCTTTACAGATATGCCCTCATTTCTTAGAACCTCCATAACAACAGGTAGCGCAGTTTCTGCATCCTCAACAACGACACTGAGTTCCGAATTGGAAATAATAACGTCGCTGACAAAATCTAAACCTCTAATCCTCTTTAAAACATTTTCATCAACAATATGATTCATTAAACTGAATTGAATGACCTCTCTCCTGATGGAATGTTTAAGTTCATCAGCCGTACCGAACTTGACAATCTTACCCCTATCAATTATAGCTATCTCATCAGAGTAAAGGTCAGCCTCATCCATGTAATGTGTGTTAAAAAATACAGTTGTATCATATTCCTTCTTAAAAGATGTCAGCTTCTCCCAGACAGCTTTTCTGGCAGAAGGATCCAGGCCTAATGTAGGTTCATCCAGAAACAAAATCTTAGGTCTAATGAGCATAGCACATGCCATCTCAAGCCTCCTGATCATGCCGCCAGAGTATGTTTTAACAAGGTTATTCGCAACCGCATCCATGCCCATGCTTTCTAGCGCATCCTGGATAACCTTCTTCCTATAGCTAGAAGGAAGCCCGTAAATTTTGGCATATATGAGAAGATTCTCAAAGCCGCTGATATCGGTCCAGACACTCGTCTCCTGAGGAACGTAGCTGATAACTTTCCTGACTTCAGCATCCCTCCTGACAACATCTAATCCGAAAATAGATGCTTCACCGGATGTGGGTTTAAATTGAGTTGTTAAAATCCGCATCAATGTAGTTTTGCCCGATCCATTAGGGCCTAACAGGGCAAAAACATCTCCGGCTTTAACTTTTAGATCAACACCATCTAAAGCTCGAACCTTGCCATCATAAATCTTAACAAGCCCTTTAACTTCAATTGCAATAGTCATATCGTAAGCTGTATCCTCATAGATTGATCACATGAATGCTGCGATGTCCTGATATCAATACTTCGTAAATGTTGCTCGTCTTCCTAACCAAAGTAGCACTCCATATGGGAATCTCCTCTTCGCATCTCCTACACCGGAAAAGCATATACCTTTGATTGTTGAAATGATAGGATGCCTATGATGCGAATGTCGGGCACAAAGCGATTAATCTTTTTCTGTGAGCACGTCCACACGCTGGTGAAGTTCAGCCACGCTTTCTGCGAGGTTTTTGACTAGTTCAGTGCATCTATCCACAAAACTTGCGGTCAACGTAACGTCAAGGTCATCTTTTGAATCTGCAATATCTTTCATCAAAAGGTTAGCCATTTCCACAATTTCTTCCGGATATACAACCATTTTAACACCTCCTCCCTTAATCCATTCCTTCCATTCCGCCCATTCCACCACCCATGCCTCCGGGTGGCATGCCTCCTGCAGGCGCGGCTTTGCTTGAAAGCACATCATCTATCCTCAGGATCATGGTGGCTGCCTCCGTAGCAGAACTGATAGCCTGTGTCTTTACTCTGAGGGGCTCAAGCACGCCTTCTTTCCACATGTCCACGACTTTTCCAGTGAACACGTTGAGCCCCGCTGTCTTATTGCCCTTCTCGTGCTGGCTTCGCATCTCCACAAGCATATCAATGGGGTCAAGACCAGCATTTTCAGCCAGGGTTCTGGGGATGATTTCAAGCGCCTCGGCAAATTTTGCGACTGCCAGCTGTTCCCTGCCTATTAATGTGGCTGAGTATTCTCGCAGGCGCAGCGCCAGTTCAACTTCAGGTGAGCCGCCACCTGCTACAAGTGTCTCATCCTCGATTGCAACTCCAACAACACGCAATGCGTCATGAAGCGCTCGCTCGGCTTCATCCACCACGTGCTCGGTTCCTCCGCGAAGAATAATGGAGACTGCCTTGGGGTTATGGCACTCTGTTACATAGGTCATGGCTTCGTCGCCAATCTTCTTCTCTTCAACATTACCTGCTTTTCCAAGGTCGGATTCGCTGATTTCCTTGAGGCTTGTAAGTGTCTTTGCACCTGTAGCCCGGGCAAGTTTTTCCATGTCGCTTTTCTTTACGCGCCTTGCTGCGTATATGCCGGCTTTTGCAAGATAATGCTGTGCGAGGTCATCTATCCCTTTCTGCACAAAGACCACGTTTGCCCCGCTTTTAATCACCTTGTTGACCATGTCATGTATCATCTGTTCTTCCTGGTCGAGGAACAACTGCAACTGGTCTGGTGATTTTATTGAGATTTCAGCATCCACTTCCGTCTTTTTGATCTCGAGGGCTTCGTTGAGTAATAATATTTTCGCGTCCTTGACCTTCTTTGGCATGTTGGTATGGACTCTTTCCTTATCGATTACCATGCCTTCGATCAGCTCTGATGCTTCTATACTGCTACCCACTTTTTTCTCAACTTTGATATCTTCAATATCTGCCGTATATTTGCCATTCTCTTTATCAACCACCGCTAATATGGCATTTACCGCAAGAATGGCGAAAACATCCTTGGACGCTTCAGCTCCTTTTCCGGTAATCGCTGTCACAGCGATTTTCAATAATAAATCCTTATCTTCCAAGGTCACTGGTTTTGCAAGGGTTTTAAGGATTTCTTTTGCTTTTACCGATGCAAGCCTGTATCCGCTGGCGATTACTGTGGGATGCACACCCTGCTCTAAGAGTTCTTCAGCATTCTTCAGGAATTCACCTGCAAGCACTGCTGCCGTTGTTGTGCCATCTCCGACCTCATCATCCTGGGTCTTTGCGACTTCCACGATCATCTTGGCTGCCGGATGCTCGATGTCCATTGCCTGGAGAATGGTCGCACCATCATTCGTGATCACAATGTCCCCGAGTGAATCTACGAGCATTTTATCCATACCCTGTGGTCCCAGGGTCGTCCTGACCGCCGCTGCTACTGCCCTGGCAGCCATGATATTGTTATGCTGCGCTTCTCTTCCTTTTGTTCTTTGACTGCCTTCTCTTAGAATATAGATTGGCTGTCCTGCTAATTGTCCTGCCATAACTAACCTCCATCAAAATTTTATTTTATTCAAATCTATACGAGCAGAATCCCTACATATTATGAATAAGCCTGTAGGTATTAATAATTAGCGGAAATGAAGTATAAATGTAGTATAAAGCAAACATTTATATTATGTGCTATAGAATTTTCTATTGGGAGGTTATATGAAATTTGGTTACATATACACAAAATACTTGAAAGGAATATATAATGTTCAAGGAGGCATGCTATGAGGCTCAAAGGCAAGGTCGCAGTCGTTACCGGAGCGGGGACGGGGATTGGTCAGGCAATCGCCGCATGTTTTGCGGCAGAAGGTGCCTCTGTCACGGTCAACTGCCACGAACGAAAGGCACAGGAGACGGTGGATAGAATCAAGAAGGTTGGGGGAATGTATATCGTAGTGCAGGCTGATGTCTCAAAAGCGGATGATGTTGATCGGCTTATCAGTAGAACCATTGAAAAATTCGGGAGGCTTGACATACTTATTAACAATGCGGGAATCTACAGATCACATCTTGCCCATGAGACGAGCGAGGAAGAATGGGACGCGGTAATCGATGTAAATCTGAAGGGGGCTTTTCTCTGCTCAAAGCGTGCCATACCTGAGATGCTAAAAAACGAAAATGATGTAATAAAGGGCAGGATTATCAACATAGCCTCTATCGCCGGTATCGTGGGCTTCGCGGCGAGTCCCGCCTATTGCGCATCAAAAGGAGGATTGATCCTCCTCACAAAGGAGATGGCGCTGGATTACGCCCCCCATATCAATATCAATGCTATTTGCCCCGGGGTGGTCGAGACCCCTATGACCTCGGAGCTTCTCAGAGACAGGGATGCAAGAAAGGAACTCATGTCTGCGACTCCGGCAGGAAGAGCAGGAAGACCTGAGGAAATAGCAGCTGCAACAGTGTTTCTTGCCTCTCCTGATGCAGATTTCATTACTGGGGCTTCGCTTGTCGTAGATGGAGGATGGACGATAAAATAATCGCTTTCTATTGATACTTTATCTAAATCTTTTTTCTACGGAAGCAACGTGACCTTGAAATCCCTCAGCTTCAGCCAATCTGACAATCGTATCCTTCAAATTTTTTAGCCCGAATTCGTTTATTATCTGTACACAGGATTTCTTGATAAAATGGTCTACATTCAGGGCTGACACCATCCTCGCATATCCCCCTGTTGGAAGTACATGGTTAGTGCCGGAAGCATAATCACTTGCAGCAGCAGGTGCATATTTGCCTATGGATATAGAACCAGCATGCTGTATCTTTTCAAGAACACTCAATGGCTCAGCTACCATTATTTCCAAATGCTCCGGAGCAAGCTTGTTTGACGTAACTATGCATTCATCCATATGGCTTGCTAGCAGGATGGCAGCGTGTTCTAAAGATTTTTCAATAATTTCCCTTCTTGGCAGAATTTTTGACTGAAGCTCAAGTTCTTTTTTAACTTCCTCCGCAAGCTTAGAAGACGTTGTAATCAGAATGGCTTTAGCCTTTGGGTCATGCTCGACCTGCGCTATCATATCTGCCGCTATCCAACCTGCCTCTCTGCTTTCGTCTGCAAGAACAACTATTTCTGAAGGGCCTGCCGGAAAATCTATCTCGACCGTGTTCCTGACAAGCATCTTTGCTGCTGTAACATAAACGCTGCCTGGCCCCACTATCTTATCCACCGATGGTATGGTCTCTGTTCCAAAAGCCATGGCTGCAATCGCCTGCGCCCCGCCTACCTTGAATATCCTGTCCGCCCCTGCCATGTCTGCCGCTACAAGTGTAAGCGGGTTGATTTTTCCTTCTTTGTTCGGCGGCGTACATACTATTACTTCCATAACCCCTGCTACTTTTGCTGGAATTACAGTCATAAGCGCCGTGGAAGGATATGCAGCAGTTCCGCCTGGCACATAGACGCCCACACTTGCGATAGGTGTTACTTTGTAGCCGAGGGTAAGACCTGGCTCAACCTCGGTAAGCGAAAGACCTGCTTCTACCTGGCTGCCATGATAGGCTGCTATATTAGTGGCAGCATTTTCCAGAGCTTCGATGAGTTCTGATTTTACCTCTTCGTAGGCATTCTCTATCTCGCCGTCTTCCACTTCGATGTCCACTATATCTGCCCCATCAAATTTCTTCGTAAACTTTCTTAAAGCTTCATCGCCCTCTTTTTCAACCTCACTTATTATTGCGCTCGCATCATCCATGACTTTAAAAAAATCCATTTCTCTCATCATAATCTGTTCCAAATCTTCCTGGGTAAGTTCAGAAATTTTTTTGTACAGCATGAATAACACCCCAATAGAAAATTATCCTTCAAGCTGATAATCTTAATGGAATAGCTTTTAAAAATAGCCTCATGCAGTTGTTAAACAATCTCATGATCCTGGAGCATATACAGTATGATTTCTCCATGGTTAAAAATAAGGCGGTATATCTGGGGAAACTGTTTGTAGATCTCTTTTATTGCAACCTTTCCGCTGAAAAATTCCTCAAAATCCCTTACGTTACCTATCATCAACACGTCTTTCCACCCTTCCTTGCCCTTGCATTTATTTGCCTTTACCACATAACCAGCAGCTTCGATTCTTTCCAGATATGCTGATAGATTGTTATTTTTTATTCTTATCTTTGTCTTACCATCGATGAAGGTAATCTCTTTCATTTACTCCTCACTTTCCCCCATACTTTCCCCTTAAAGTAATGTACAGCACCTCACAGATAACCTTTCTTATGATACGTTTTTCGCTCTTTTCAAGCAAGACAAGATTCTGAACCCCATGTTCTATCACAGGTGCAATTAGCCTTCCGCCTATCCTGAGCTGTTCTATCAAAGGAGGTGGAATCTCGATGCATGCTGCAGTGATACAGATCCGGTCATAGGGGGACATCTCTGGATACCCAAGACCTCCGTCCCCTTTCACAAGGATAATATCCCTATAACCTAAATTTTCGAGATTTTTTCTAGCAAATTCGAATGTCAACGGGTCGATTTCGATGGATACAACGAGACCTTCTGCTCCAACGATCTCTCTTGCTAGAGCAGTGCCGTAGCCAGATCCAAGACCAACTTCGAGAAATCTATGGCCTTTATCCAGACCAAGAGGTTCGTAAAAAAGAGGATAGCTGTGCGGGCATGAAATGGTCGCCTTCTCGCCAGGCAGGGGGAGAGGGACTTCAATATAGGCATAATCCCTGTAAAGAGGTGGTATAAAATCTTCCCTCGGAACCTTCAGCATTGCATCCTTTATGCGTTCTGACCTGAGAAAGCCCTGGCTTATTAGCCATCTCACTTTCTTCACCCTTTCCTTTTTAAATTCTTCTTTGCTTTTAGCAGGTTCTTTTGGCGGAGGGATTATCCAGCCCTGATTTTTATTTTTATCATGATTGCTATTTATTAAAGGTTCCATGACAATCTTCCAGTGCTTTTCCTTATTTGACGGAAATTCTAATTCCATATCGACAAGCCCTCGGCTGATGGTAAACAATAAAAAAGTATGAGGGCAGCGATATTATTCTATCAGCGCCCGTTTTACTTAATATCTCTTTGGTTTATGTTTCTGGTAGCATTCCTGGCAGTATACCGGTCTGTCGCCAGATGGCTTGAAAGGTACTTCAGTTTCCTTACCACAGTCTGCACAAGTTGCTTTGTGCATCTCTCTCGGACCGCTCGGTCTAAAGCCACCTCTTCTTTCGCGGAAGCCGCCTCTTCTTTCGTCGCTCATATGTTAATCTCCTTTGTTTTGGTTCTTCTCAGCAAGGGTTGCGATCGCGAATTTCCGCATGTTCCGCCCGATCTCGATTGTGACCTGGTCTTCAACCTTCGTATCTGGCACGAAAATCACAAAGCCCTGGATGCTTAAAAGGGATTCAAGCCCGGGCGGGAACCAAATCCATAGTTATTCCGCACACAGTTTTACCCATGTTTGGCATTTCTACATCATTCTAAACTTATGGGACTACCGCAAGTCCAGATAATGATCAACCCGGTTTGCTCTCCATTTTATTTGTTTGATATTGATGATATTTATAAATTTTGGTTATCAGAACTGATAACTCATTGGCAATGCTTTAAAACATAAAAAGCCAAATTTTATAGGGCTGGAGGCTAATCTGAAGAATAGGGAGCGGAGATCAAATGCCTTATAGATTTCTTGAGGATATTGCAACCGGCGATGCAGCCTTCGAAGCCGAGGGTAGAACCTTAGAAGAACTTTTTGTAGAGGCAGCGATTGCTACCTTTGAGATAATGGTTGACACGAAGGGGGTGGAGCCGCGGATAACCAGGGAATTTGAGCTGAAAAACGAGGCTGTCGACGGTCTTCTCTTTGACTGGCTCTCAGAGCTGGTCTACCTGAAGGATGCTGAGGCAGTTCTCTTTTGCAAATTTGATGTAAAAATTCAAAAAAATGATGCTTATGAGCTAAAGGCAAGGGTCTCAGGCGAGAATATCAACCAACAAAAACACAGCCTCAGGTCAGATGTGAAGGCTGTTACCTTTCATATGTTCGAAGTTAAAAAAACAGAGGAAAACTGGACTGCCAGGGTTATCCTGGATATATAGGGGGTTAGTATGGAAATAAGAAAGATATCTGATTACATCTGGGAAATCCCGACCACAGAAAAGGAGGGCATGCTTGTACCTGCCAGAATATACGCCACTGAGAAGCTTCTTGGCGAGATGGATAAAGGGGTATTCGAGCAGGTTACAAATGTGGCATGTCTTCCAGGGATAATAAAATACTCATACTGTATGCCTGACGGTCACTGGGGATACGGCTTCCCAATAGGCGGGGTGGCTGCCTTCTCCAAAGAGAATGGAGTCATATCTCCCGGCGGGATAGGTTTTGATATCAACTGCGGGATGAGGCTTATCCGAACAGACTTGACTGTCAGTGAGGTCAAGCCCAGGATAAGGGAACTGGTAGATATTCTATTCAAAACCGTGCCTGCCGGGGTGGGAAGCAAGGGATTGGTGAAGCTGTCGGTAGAAGAATTCAAGAGGGTGATGATTCACGGAATAGACTGGTGCATCGAGAAAGGCTACGGATGGGAACATGACAAGGAAAGGATAGAAGAATACGGCTGCATGCCAGGCGCTGACCCTTCCAAGGTGAGCGAGAAAGCCATAAGCCGGGGGATATCCCAGCTTGGCACCCTTGGCTCAGGGAACCACTATCTTGAGATACAGGTTGCTACGCCTGAGAAAATATTTGATAAAAATGTGGCTAAAGCATTCGGAATCTTCGAGAACCAGATCCTCGTGATGATTCATTGCGGCTCCCGGGGCTTCGGGCACCAGGTCGCAACAGACTACCTGAAGGTCTTTGATACTGCTATGAGGAAATACGGGATCGTGGTCAGGGACAGGGAGCTTGCCTGCGCCCCATTTAATTCTCCTGAGGGGCAGGACTACTACAAGGCTATGACCTGCGCCGCGAATGTAGCCTTTGCAAACCGACAGGTGATAGTCCACAGGGTCAGGGAGGGCTTCAGCCAGGTTTTTGGTAAAGAGCCAGAAGAATTGGGAATGGATATAATATACGATGTTGCCCACAATGTTGCGAAGATCGAAACCCACGAAGTTGATGGGGAAGAGAAAGAACTCCTTGTCCATAGAAAAGGTTCAACACGATGCTTCGGACCCGGGAGGAAAGAGATACCGCAAATTTACAGGAAAATAGGCCAGCCAGTAATTGTTGGCGGTTCGATGGAGACAGGTTCGTATCTTCTCGTTGGTACCGAGAAGGCTATGAAGGAAACCTTTGGCTCCACAATGCACGGCTCAGGTCGAACCATGTCAAGGACTGCGGCAAAGAAGAAGGTTATTGGAGCTGAGCTTAAAAAGGAGATGGAGAGGGCGGGGATTATAGTAAGGGCAGTCTCCATGGCAGGACTAGCCGAGGAAGCCGGATTTGCCTACAAGGACATTTCAGAGGTTGTCGATACAATGGAGATGGCAGGAATCTCAAGGAAAGTTGTGGGTCTAAGACCTATTGGAAATATAAAAGGCTAAATTTTTCCGGGATATTCAGTCATTCCAAACCTTAAAAGACAGCAAAGCAAGTGAATCATATTGGCACGATGACCTCATTCAAACCTTCCCTTAAATCGTCCCGTTCTGGAACTCACCTATGTTTGGCGTTCGATGATCATCTCGCAATACCTGCAGCCGCCGCACATGTTCGCATTTAGAACCTATCCGAAAAGTTCAGCCGCTCTGAAAGTAAATCATGCCCATGCAAAATGTAGCATTGCAGTATAGTGCTCAAGCTTTTTCTCCCATATGATAAGCAGTCTTCGGAAGCGATTCAACCAGGAATGTGTCCTTTCCACTACCGGGGCATTTACTCTATACCATAATTTTATCGTAAATTCACTCAACCATTACTGGTGTCTTTTTCTTAATTTCTGTTTTTGGCATCTTTATCTCAAGAACTCCATTATTATATGAAGCCTTGGAATTGTCAGAATCTACTGGAGATGGTAGAGATATCGCACGATAATAGCTTCCACTTCTTCTCTCTTTATATACATAACCTTTCTCTCGTTTTTCTTCTTCATGTCTCGTCTCAGCTGAGATCTCAAGCTTATCTTCAGTGAGATTGATTTTGATATCTTCTTTCTCCAGACCAGGCATTTCTGCCGTAGCTATAATTTCTTTATCTGTCTCAACCATATCGACAAATGGTTTCCTGATGTTGGCAAAAGGTCTTTCATATTTTTCAATAGCTCTTTCGCCTGGTGGTAGCAACAGCCTGCCTGGTGCTGGTACGCCCCATTGTTCTTCAAACATTCTGTTCATAGTCTCTTGAAATCTTCTAAATTCGTCAAACATGTCTGACATCTTTCTAACCTCCACTTATTTTTGCTCAAGGCTCTTTTTAGCCCCAATAGTATATGATTCTTAATCATACATGTAGCTTATGGTATCATCATTCTGCGACAGCTATTTAATCGTAGAACTCTAAATTCACTTATTTGGGAGGCAAAGTTTTGAAAAAGAAAGTCAAGTTACTCAAGGATGTGATGACGAAGAGGGTGGTAACCATCCCATCGACGCTCTCAATCAAAGAGATTTCTAAGATTATGGCAAGGGAAGAGGTATCCGGAGTTGCTGTAGTAGGTCCGGAGAGAGGAGCAATGGGAATAGTCTCCGAATGCGATGTGCTGCGCCACTTTGGTAAACGGAACTGGGAGCTTCTTACAGCCGAGGAGATAATGACCCCGTATGTGGAAACTATCCGACCGGAGACGACTCTTGAGCAGGCCGCAGATGTAATGCAGAAGAAACACATACACAGGTTACTGGTGATGGGCAGGGATTTAAGCGAACCCCAGATGCCTGTTGGCATAATCAGCGCCAGCGATATAGTTAAGGAGATTGGGAGGGACAGTTTTTAGCGATTTTCAAATGGTTCTTTGACATTGCCGTCACTCGGTCCGCGCTACCCATTCGCAAACTTTCGGCCACAGGTTCAGATGTGCCTCCCTGCTCACCGAGAGGCCAATGTGAGATGAAGGGAAGACGATCTCTTCATAACTTTTCTCTGGATAAACATCTTTCAGCGCTTTACCTGCTGCTAAAGGAACAATATGATCATACTTAGCCAGTATGTTAAGCAGAGGGCAGTGAATTTTTCTCAGGTCGACGATTTGGGAATCGATCCTCATCTTATTATTGATGAGCAAATTTCGCTGGTAGCAATCCTCAATGAATTGAATATAGGTAGAGCCTGGTATCATCGGCGTATCAATGAACCATCTATTTATTCTTAAAGCATCCCGCCACGACTCATAAGTTAAAAACTCTTTATTGAACTCCGCGCTCATCGAGAAAAATGGAAAATAGTACATGAACAGGTTGCGGCCAAAAAGAAGAATTAACTCACCGGGCACGTTGCCGAAGAGGGACACCGTGCTGCGAACGTCAAACACCTTTCCCCACAGTATCCTTGGATCATACCAATTGGAAAAATCCACCGGAGTTGCCAGTAGGATAAGCTTTTCCATCTTCTCCGGATGTAAAGAGGCGTACATGAGCGAAATTATGCCTCCGGTGCAGTATCCCAAAACTGAAATTCGTTTAACCCCTCTCTCTTGACATATAAAATCCACAGCCCTGTCCAGATAATCTACATAATCTGAGAAAGAGATTTTTCTTTGTTTCATTGTGGGATAGCCCCAATCTAACATATAAACTGAAAAGCCATGTTCACAGAACTTTCTTATGACGCTGATATCATCATTGAGATCAAGGATATAGGGTCTGTTTATTATATGTGGAACAAGGAGCAAGGTTCTCTTGCTATCCTTTTCCTTTCCATATCGAAGGAGCTTAAAATTAAACCTGCTATCCTCATCTACTATTTCACAAGGCGTTTTTCCCACTGCAGTAGGAGGAAAAATGCCCTCTAATTCGTTGAAAAATTTGCTTCTCGTTATTTGGATATTATCCATGTTAATGGTCATTATTTTCCCCCATTATTAACAGCATTACGTCCAAGCATCTCAATATACGTTTCCGGCATAAAATCTGGTAAGTAATTCATATCTGCTCAGCGGGTATGCTCTCAGGCCTATGCCATGTTATATAATCCGCCTTCAGTTTATTCAGTTTTTCTTCAACAGAAGGGTAAAGAATGAGTTCTTCCACCTCGAAATTCTCAAATGCGGGGTTTATTGCCTTTAATCTCTTTCTCAATGCCGCAATATTTTCAGGTGGGCTGAAGCTTATCATGCACGCGGGATGGACAATTATCTTGCATTTGATAAGATGTTCGAGAGCCTTAAGCTGCAACTGAAACCCTTCAGGTATCGCACCTGTCAATCTTGAGAACTCTTCCCCGCATGTACCCTTGAGGCTCACCCGTACATAAAGATTGGAAAACCTTGATAGTTCCTCTGCGTAAGTAATATCGTTGCCTATGAGTATTCCATTTGTCTCAAGGATAAATAGATAGTCTTTCGGGATTGATTCGAGGACTCTGATAAGGTGTTCTCTGCATATAGTTGGTTCATTTCCGCTTATCCTTAACTGGCGCAATTTTTTGCGTTTTGCGATGGCAATAAGTTTTCGTGCAACCTCTTCAGGAGAGTAGTAGTTTCCGCATTCCTGCGGCCTTGTAACCACATTCCATGACCAGCAGAAGAGGCATCTCAGGCAGCAACCTACACTGTCCGCAGTTGCTATCCCACCGAAGAATCTCGAAGCTCTGAAGCGGTAGTATTTTCCCTGGTTGTTCTTGCATACGATATCTCTGGTGAGTTCTGCCAGATCAAGAGGATTGAACATGAGTAGAACCACCAGTGAGGAGTGCTAAGGTACGCTGGATGTCAGCTCATCTAAGTGATTCGATGAACTCGTCGATGGGTAACGCTTTGTATGTCGCTGTTTTGATGCTACCGCGGGATAAAATTTCAACAATTGCCTTGCTTACCACGGCTTCATCATCCGCTTCTACGATGGTCAAAAAGTCAAAATTTCCTAAGACGGCGTACTGATCCAGCACATTTACACCCATGTCTTTGAGCTCGGCATTAACTTCTTTCACTCTTCCAGGGTTCTTCTTGAGAGTCCTGGCACCTTCATCTGTCAGGTTTGAGATTATTATATATCTGGCCATAGGTTTTACCTCCAATTCCCATTCTTTAATTAGGTTCTTCCTGTATATAAAAATAAGCTTTGATTACATTTTTATCCAACTTAGTATCGGAGATTATTTTGCCATAATTTTTTTGAATTTTGTAAGCAAAGTATTTTTACTAATAAAAAATAACTCAATATTATGTTTTTAAGAGAGAAGATATTCGCAGGGGAGGGCAAGATTAAGTCTGATACTGTACTTAAGAATTGCAGGATTGTGAACGTTAGTACAAAAGAAATCACAAAAGGTGACATAGCAATAAATTCAGGGTTCATCGCAGGTATTGGCGACGTAGTTGAACTGATGGGCGGAAGAACAGAGGTTCTCGATATAAAAAACGCTTATGTATGTCCAGGATTGTTGGACGGGCATGTGCATTTTGAGTCGAGCATGGTAACGCTTACGCAATTTGCGAAGCAATCGCTCCTCCACGGGACAACTGGTATCGTGATCGATCCGCACGAGATTGCCAATATCCTGGGGGCGAGAGGAATCAGGTTGATTATGCGTGAAGCAAAAAGGCTGCCAATCGATGTTTTTGTGGCGATCTCATCGTGTGTACCTTCTAGTCCTCTCGAAACATCGGGTGCGAGGCTGGATCTTTACGAGACAAAAAAGTTTCTGGATGAAAAATATGTGGTAGGCCTTGGTGAGGTTATGGATTACCCTGAGGTGTTGCGTGGTAGTCCTGAGAAACTTGGCAAGATTGCAGCAGCTCTTGAAAGAAAACTTGAGGTGGACGGTCACTGTCCGGGTATGCGGGGCAGGGATTTGTTCGGATACATGTGTGCAGGCATCTCAAGCGATCACGAGTCTGTAACATACGATGAAGCACTTGAAAAGGCGCGCCTGGGTATGAAGATCATGCTTCGTGAAGGCTCGGCTGCAAAGAGCCTTGATGACTTCATCCCTGAACTGCTCAGCAATAGAATATCCCTCGAAAATTTTTTCTTCGTCAGTGATGACAAACATCCGGGCGACCTTATAGAAGGGTATATGGACGCAGTGGTAAGAAAAGCAATCCAAATAGGAATAGAGCCCATTGCGGCGATTTCCATGGCGACACTCAACACTGCACGCCATTACAGAATAGACCAGCTCGTGGGCTCTGTGAGCATAGGCAGAAGAGCAAATCTGATAATACTTGATGATTTACAGGCTTTCAGGATTAAGGACGTGATAACATGCGGCAAAATAAACCCGAAAATAGAAGTGACCAAATATCCTGGCTATGCTTTCAGGACTGTTAAATATAAAAAGATAGAACCAAATGACCTGACAATCAAATCCAAGAAAAGAACCATATCGGCTCGCGTAATAGAAATAGTGCCTGGTCAGCTTATCACAAAAAAGGGTATTGAGATATTAAAAACAAAGGAACAGGCTCTCCTGCCTGATATAAACCGCGATATCCTCGCCATAGCTGTGATTGAACGTCACGGAAAATCGGGAAATATAGGCCGTGGTTTTGTCCGCGGCTTCGGCATGGAAGAAGGCGCAATCGGGCAGAGTATTGCTCATGACTCGCACAACGTCATTCTTGTAGGCACGAATTTCGAGGATATGGCGCTTTGTGCGAATAAAATTAGAGAATTGCAGGGAGGAATAGTGATAGCAAAAGATAGGGTGATAAATTTCCTTCATCTTCCTTTTGCGGGTATTCTCAGCACCGAAAGTGCATCAGAAGTCGATGAAAAACTAAAAGAACTGCACAGCATGCTCAAAAAGATGGGATGCAAACTTGACGCACCTTTCATCCAGATGTCATTCCTTTCCTTGCCTGTTATTCCATCCCTCAAGATAACAGACAAAGGGTTGGTTGATGTGGAGGCTTTTAAAATAATTCCAGTCCTTACAGGTAACCCGAGGCACTTAAATTCGACTGATTTTCAAGACCAGTGACTAGCATTAATTCGAATTAACGATTAAAAAGTATACTCACAGGAGGCGCTCTTCCTTTTCTCCCATACTGACCGCCTTTCTTATTTCCCTCTTCAGGTGCTCCGGGATGCCCTTTATTTCGACGTCCAGAAACCCCCTTACTATAGCGGATGTTGCCTCATCGCTGTTCAGACCCCTTGCCATCAGATACTGAATCTCCTCCTCTGCAATCTTGCCGACCGCCGCCTCGTGGGACATATCAACACCACTTACCTTGCCTTCAAGTTCAGGAATTGCATGAATCCTTCCCTTTTCTGAGAGTATAAGCCCTCGACACTCAAGATGCGCCTTAATTCCCGGAACCTCGCCTATCAAATGACCTCTTGTAACTATATCCCCTCCTTTGGTTATAGCCCTTGCAACAAGCTCAGCCCTGCTACCCTTTGCTCTCAAGAAAACCCTTCCGCCTACATCCATATTCGAGCCTTCTCTTGCGAATAAAATAGTATTGTATCTCACCGTCGCATTCTCACCCACACAGTAGGCTGTTGGATACATCTGCAGGGTTTTTACAGGCTTCATGCAAACATAGTTGCTCAGAAATACACCATTTTCTTCAACGATTGTACCTGTCCTCGGTCTTACCTCCACGTCCTGCGCCCAGTTATGGATCATTGTAAAAGTGACCAATGCGTTCTTCTTCACATAAAACTCTGAAACACCGATATGCAGACCTTTTCTCACGCGTGGGGCTGTTGTGCAGCCGGTTATGATGTGAAGCTCGGAGCCTTCCTCGGCAATTATTATATTATGTACGTTCTGTGCCAAGCCTTCCTGGGTCATGTAGAGACATGCCTGTAGAGGAAATTCTACCTTTGTCCCGGGCAGCGCTCTCAAAAAATATCCATGGTTTTGTTTTAGCTCAGCCTGTGCTGTATATTTGTCTGCATCCACGTTTACAGCCTTCCACCAGTAGTCCGAGAGCCAGTCATATTTTTTAAGCGCGTCAGTGCTGCTCATCACCTCAATGCCACTTTGAAAGGCAGAGGATAATAGAACCGAGTGATCCATCTGAAAAAATGATCCCGACCTGCAAGCCTCTTCTGAATCAATACCTACACTTATGGCTTTTTCTTTAACCTCACCAGATAGTTCCTTTAATCCTTGAACCTTACCATGCTCTTTTGCTTCTGCAAAAAAAGCATTGAGATCAATATCCGGACCAACAGCAGAGGGTTTCTTCTCTGCTTTTTTTGCCCTCTCTCTAACATCTACCGCAGACATCTTACACACCCCTCATAACCTTTAGTTCTTATATCCTCTAAAAGGTCCCTGGGATTCCCGGAGCAGATCACAGTACCGTTCAGCATGATACAACCTCTGTCAGCATTCACATAATCAAGGATATATCCGGCATGGGTTATAATCAGTCCTGCTTTGGTTCTCTTGCTTGCTATTTTCTCCTTTTCAAGCAGCTCATTTATTACCTTGCCCACTAAATTAATATTCACCAGATCCACACCAGAATCTGGTTCATCAAGCATTATAAAATCAGGATTCTGAGCCAACAACTGGAGGAGTTCAGAGCGCTTGATCTCCCCGCCTGAAAAGCCCAGATTGATATCCCTGTCCAGACAATTGAGGAAGTTTAGTTTTCGGGAAAACTCATTGATTTTTTCTTCCTTGAATTCTCCTCTTTTCTCCATACAGATGCGGAGCATTTCCCTCAGCTTCACACCTCTGACCGCCGGGGGTCGCTGGAAGGCTATGCCGATTCCAAGCTTTGCACGCTCATCTATGGCGAGTTCGGTGATGTCCTTACCGCTGAAAAGAATCCTGCCGGACTCTATTCTGTACTCTGGAATCCCTATTATGGTTTTCAAAAGCGAGGTCTTTCCGGAACCGTTCGGGCCTAACAGGACAATGGTCTCCCCCTGCGCGATATGCAGATTCACATCATTTAGTACTCTTTTGTCTTCAACACTGACCGTTAAATTCTTTATCTCTATCATGCTTAACTCTATGGATTCCTGAGCTTTATCCCCTGAATCTTTCATTAGTAATCAATTTTTTTTACCTCCATTGTTAGATGAAAATTTAAATTCCCATAAACTCACGCCTTTGATTTCTTTTTGCTTCAGGTGTTCCATCTCATGGGCTATATCATACGCCGTAGAACCGTCAAATACAAGTTCTTTTTGTACGAGGTCTTCCACTTTTATCTCTTTTTTAAGAGGATGAACAGTCGCCTTTATGATGCGCTCGCATCCAACCTTCACCTTATAAGGGCGCACAACAAGCATTCTTACATCCTCATCCCCGCATTTTTCAAGCCTGTGTACAGTCCCCTCTTCCTCTTTAAGAACTGGATTTATGAAAAGGTATATCTCCTCAAGGGAATACCCCGATTTCTTTATATCATCATAAATAGTGGTTTTGTCCAATACCGCTATCGTCCTGATGTTTTCTGCCGAATAACTCCAGTCCCCGCCATCTCTTAACGAGAGCAAAAGCGGGATAAATGCATCAGCAGTTATGTCAAAACCCAAGATCAGCTTTTTCTCCGCGTTTGTGAAGTCTATTGCCTTCTTGAGATGTTCTATGTCCATATATTTTATATTGTTTGTTCAGTTCATATAAAGCTCGCAAGTGTCAGCTTTGAATGACAGGGAGGAACATCCTGGTCTTCCAGATCGCAGCAAATCGCCTTTACATGAAGTTTAACGAGTGAACGCTATGCCTACATTTGTTTGCTGCGATTATAGAAAATTCACCAATGCTATAGAAGGCTTTCTGTTCTCATTGAAAGCACATTTTAACAGCATGAGGTATCGGGGTTTTACTCCTTAACCTCAATTTGGGCTTTCATCAGCTGGGGATGAACCCCGCAAACGTACTCGAATGTCCCGGCCTTGCTAAATGTCAGATTGAAAGAGTCTCCAGGATTAAGTACAGCAGAAACGAATGACTGGTCGTTCGCGACTACAGAGTGTGCTATCACATCATAATTCGTCCACCTGATTGTAGTTCCGGTTTTAACCTGCAGCGTAGCCGGGCTGAACCCCATTGAAGAAATGAAAACTTCGTTCGGGCCTGCAATGGGCGAGGCGCCGTACTTACCTGGAACGAAGTACAGGTTGCCCCGGAAAACAAAGTCCTTATATATGGCAGCCAGGTGGCACCCTGCACATGCAGAAGTGTTCTGCGGCGGGACGAGGTAGGTCTTATTCGGGCGATATGCTACATATTCCCACTCGTCATTACGCAGGTTTTGATAGTCCACGCCAAACCCTATTTCCTTACGCATCACGATAATTCCTTGAAGCTGGTCGCGTAAATAGTGCCCATTAGCATCTGTCAGCACGTTGCCCTGCGCATCCTGCCTGGCGCTATAAGTCTCCATTGCCAGGATGCTGCCGTAAGGAAATGGCTGACCAAGTTTGATCGAGGAAGCATTATCATTGGCGTAAACCACAAGCACCCGTTTATGCTCTTTTATGTCGAACACATAAAATAGCTTGAAGTTTGTCTGATAATCTTCAGGGAAGCCCACGCGATCGATCTTTGGTGCAGGGCCTTGCGCCGGTGTTGCCGTTGATGTGGCCGGCATAACCTGTGGGTGCGTACTTACGCAGCCAGATATTATTATGAATAGAACAATAGCAATGGAACTTATAATACCTTTAACACGATTCGATTTTTTAAGCATATTGTTCATTTCCTCCTTCAGATAACCATCAGCCATCCTGCTGCACTCCTAGAAATAACATTGACCATCACTATATTAAAGGATTTTGGTGGGTTCACCTCGCATCCAGGACGCCCTGCACCCGAAGTGTCTTGCATGCACCTGAGTAAAGATGTTTGGCTGGGTTAACCGATGTTTGATTCATAGGGCTTCGCATTATGTAGATGCTCAAATTTGACTTTCAACAGGGTTTTCTTACCATTTTTAAATCTAACTTTTGCGCCATCCTTTTGAATCGCTTTTGGAACCCGCACAATCCCGCTACTATTTGGTTCAATTCTTCTTTCATAATAAGGCATGTCGTTATCCCACCATGGGAGGGGTGTGTTGTTATACAAAATGATACACTTCTCAATAGGTCTATTGGGGTAGAGAATCCTTATTCCCCATTCGCTGTCTACAGGTTTTTTGGTGGGCTCGTAGAACTTCTCTTTGATGAACACAATCCTTCGCTTATTGGCTCTGTGGAGCAGGAATATGAAAGTCACCATAATCAAAACAATTGGGGCTACCCGAGCCGCAATAACCGCCAAAATTGAAACACCTTGGGTAAGAAGATCCATAGTTTCGCAGGGTTTCATTCCCCGCCATCGACCAACTCAACTAAAGCGCCGGGCAGCAAATGAATGTTTCCCATTGTCCTGATTATACAGCATAATGAAACGAAAGAAAATCATTCCAACTCCAAATACGGTCTGAGAGAAATTCGATCTGCAGGCCTAGAATCATCAGACATTATCGCAGTGGCTGGAACAGGCAGAGGGGCGGATACAGCAGCAGTTATTAAGGGTAATTCATCAAATAGATTTTTGAAATCAGAGTAAAAGAATATCTTGTCAAACCAAAAAATTTCTAAAAACCTGTTTCATTTCAAGCCAGGCAAAAGTTTGATGCCTTGAAAACTGACTGAAAACGCATGCAGAGCAGGAAAAACGGACTAACAAAATATCTACTCATTCATCACATACATGTTTAAATAGAAAGTAGTAGTAGTAGTATTTGATGCAGCGCAGACAATTTGTTTTAAGTGGAAAAAAAGATGCAAGGAAAGCCAGCGTGTCGACTTTGAGGCAGGTGGAAAGCGAGCGCCGCAACGATAGGCAGTCCATTAGAGAAATACTTGACCGCAGGCATGAGGTTTCTGTAATATTAAGTACGGTATCTAACTGATAATAGTATTTTTATTTTAACTTATATTTTATCACGCATATTCAGTCTATAGATAGTTATAAATAGAATAATTTCCATATATAATGTGTACCCTAAATTAAGAGGATTATGGCTTTCATAGAAATAAAAACAATCAAAGGCAAACAGTATAAATATCTAAGAAGAAGTGTGAGGAAAGGAGACAAAGTAGTTCATGTCAATGTTGAGTATTTGGGTCCCGTCGAACCAGTTTATAAGACCGGAAAGTCTGAAAAGTCAAGAAAATCAAATGCTTCCATTTTTGTCAGAGAACTTACGCAAGAAGAACATGAAATCCTCAAAAAATTAACGAAATCTGGCGACTCTTTCAAACGTGATAGGGCAAAAATTTTACTTTTTTCATCAGAAAAAAAATCTTCAAAACAAATTTCAGAAAAAACGAATTGCGATGTAAGGAAAGTAAGAAATGCAATCATCAGCTTTAACAAAAAAAGCTTGGCTGCACTTGAAAGGGGAAAAGCAAAAGGTGCCTCAATAAAATTCACAGATGAACAGAAAGCAAAGATGCTGAAAGCAGCCTCTACAGAGCCTAATAAGCTTGGTTTGCATTTCACGACATGGAGCCTCTCAAAATTATGTGATTATTATCTCAACGAATCGATTGTAAAATCAATATCTATTGAAAGTGTACGACGTTTGATGAAATCCGAAGGAATGAGAATCAAGAAGAGTAAACGCTTTCAGTATAGCAATGATAAAGAATTCGATAAAAAAAACTCGTTATAGATAAGCTCATAGCATCTCCACCGCCCAATAGCGTTGTTTTATCTTTTGACGAAAAAGGAAAAACTCCTATCAAGAAATTTTCAGGAAGAAAATGGACTAATGATAAACATTACAGAATTCCCTATGCACAGAAGGTAAAAGGTCTTGTGGATATTTTTGCTGCATGGGATCCTCATAATAAACGAATCTACTATAGATTCTATGATTGGAAGAATGCCTATATTTTCATTGATTATTTGGAATGGTTACTGAATACGATTTTTCACAAAGAAGATATCTACATAATCCTGGATGGATGGAGTGTTCATAAATCGCATGCTGTAAAAACTTTTGCAGCATTGAATCCAAGATTGCATCTTATTCCATTACCTTCGTGCTCATCATGGATGAATTCAATTGAACGCATTTTTTCTAGAATCCAGGTTGAAGTTTTGGATAATAGCGATTTTCAATCACCTTTAGAGGCAATTTATACAGTTAGTGCATTCCTTGAAAAAGAGCTTAATTCAAGTTGAAGGCGTATTTAAAAGATATATTTGGTTTAATTTTTGCATAAGGTATTAATCCAAATTTTATGGTATAGTTTTGCCAAACAAAAAGATATCCAGAAAGATTAACATTTTGGCGAGTGATAAAAATAGAATCAATAACCAGCATTTGAGGTTTTTCTTCTGATATCTGAGTGGTTGTTTTTAAAAAATAAATTCCTATCAAAGCCGCAGTTATTAATATAATTATAAAAACAAGGAATAACGCCCATTTAAACTTGGTTCTGTTTCTGGATATAATAGTTTTCAACGAGCATGTCGTTGATTTTATAGAAGCTAACATATCATCGATTTGAGAATGTGGGATGATTTTTTCTCCATATAATGATAAAAAAATCGGATAAAATAAAATAATTATACCTAAAGAAAGAATTATTGATGTCTGTATATACGTTATATATTCTTGGTATTCTGAGAAAAGAAAAGCTGCAAGTAATGTGTAATTAGCTAATAAGAGAACTATTACAATTGATATTATTGAATATTTTGTAAAATTGAAGAATGTATTATTGTCCCTTAATGGTTTATTATTGAATATTAATCTCCATACCAATAGATATATCAATATTAAATAAAATAGATATAAACCGTTAGGGTATAAGTCGTTATATTTTATCTCAGGCAATTCATTTTGGAATAACTTTAACCATGTCAAAAAAAAAGAAATCGGAACAATAAGAAAGTACCAAACAACACCTCCTGAAATCACCGAAAAAACAACCTTCTCAAAACTCGAATAATTTTTCCATTGTGTGCTTCCATAAAAAATTAATAGAAAGTAGAATAACCCATAGGCAATAATCTGCGGAAGAATATCTTTTGGAAGTATTGTTGTTATTATGTCTAAAATATCCATTTCATTGTGTAGACTACTTTATAATATTAATAATTGTTTCATAACTTTATTTTCTACTCCTCCACCCTCGCCACATTCATGTTCCTTTCAAGCCCCATCGCCTCAGCCACCGACTCGCATTTGGTCTTCAGAAGATACGCTATGGGCTTGAAATTATATTCAGACATCGTCTCGTAGTTAGCCATTCCCTTACTGATAATAAGCGAGGCATTCCCGAGCGCCTCAACAAGCTCGGACGGCGCCTCTTTCAGGCACAACCCGATTGCATTCGAGCCTGTGGTGAGAACCCTGTCCACCTTTTTGTCAAGCCCGAGTTCCATTACCTCTTTCATGGTAACATCGTTGAGGATGGGCGCGCCCCTGACCACGAGGGTTATTCTTCCTCCGAGCTTTCGTATCTCCTCGAACAACAGGGTGTCGAATACGATTTCACCGCAGTTATCCGCGAGGTACACCACATTCCCAAGCAGCGATTTCATCCTTTCGGTGTCGTCCACATCAAGCCCGTGCTCAAACTGCCCGAGCATCGCATCTTTTGCGATTGCCTTATCTGCATCGAACCCCAGAACCCCGAAATCAAACGAGTTGCCCACAATGGCTGCAAGCACGGCGCGCCTGAATGAGTCCTCTCGTGACACGAAGTCCCTTGCAAGAGGCAGCAGTTTTTTTGCAGCTTCGTTGCTCTGCCGCTTTTTCTCTCTATAAGGGTCGATATCCCCCAGCACCCTGTACGCTTCCCTGTGAATCTTGGTGCTGAGGTGTGTCGCGGGCGCGCCGTCAACAAGATATTTCCTCAGCACCTCGATTCCTGCAAGCACGGCTTTCTTTTGAAGGGCTAAGTCTTTCGTGGAAAGCTCTGCCTCGAACTGCACTCTGGATAGCAGGCACGGTGCGCATCGTGGGTGAATCTTCAATTTTTTTCTCCTAGAATTCGAATAATGAGCGCTGCCCTCTCTGAGTACTTTGTTCCCTCATCACCCTTAACTTTTCCCCATGCTCGCCGAAATCAGCCAGTATGCGCTCCACAGGCGGAAGTATCTGCTTGGTGATGTAATAATCAACATCAAGAAGCAAATTTTTCTCCCTTGCATATTCGGGGTCCTCTGCCCTTTCCACGAATAACCCATTCCCGGCGAGTATGACAAAAGGTATCCTGTCGCCAACGTTTGCGATTATCCCCCGCTTTTTCAATTTATCCACCACTGTTATATGCGGCTGCCTGCTCCTGTAGCTCTCAGGTTTTTTGGTGTACTGCCGTGTTAAAATCAGTTTGTCAAACAGCTCGGGATGCTTTCTTGCATCGATATCACGGATGCTGTCGATGGTGTTCTTTACAAGTTCAACCGCCTCATCCACTTTCCCTTCCTTCAGCACAAGCTCGAGAACCTTTTCCACGGTCTTTGTGGTAAGTTCACACCAGTCGCGGCGAACCGTCTCCATGCCCTTGACACGAAGTTTCTCTTTCACCCCTTCTTTAGATCTTTCCCATACAAGCACAGCATATCGCTTTTTGGCTATGAAAATGGCGCGTCTCCCGAACGAGTCAAATACAAGTTCCATTGGCTTCAACAGTGAAGATGTTACGATTTCGGCAATCCTGCCCCCCACAAGTTCCGCATCGTCAAGCGTTATTTCCTTCTCAAGGAGATTCACAAAAACGCTGTCAGTATCTCCATAAACCACTGATAAACCGATTGGTTTTCCTTCTTTTGCCTCATGCTTTGTAAATGCTTCGCCATCCTTCAGAATTATTTCCTTTATCTCATCTTCGATAAGGCTCTTCGTGCGAAGGATATTCTCGCGCCCGAAACTTGTGACAGCGCTTGCAAGGGTTAAACTGTAAAGCCGCGCCCTTGCATATCCGGAATAGCCATAGAAGCTGTTGAGAAGGATTTTGAGCGCAAGCTGCGTGGCATCGAGCACGCGGTATTCCTCCTCATTTGCGGTCTTCATTTTTTCACGCGTTGCCTGCCTCCTGGAAAGAAGGTCCTCAAGAATGGCAGGCACGATTCCTTTTACCACTTTCTGTGAGACATAAACACCGCCTGAAGGCGCCTTTATAACATCATCAGGTCTCTCATCCACCACCTCGGTGGTATAACATAGATTGTGCGCCATCATTATTGTCGGGTAGAGCGATTTGTAGTCAAGTATCACGATATTCTCAAGAAGCCCTTTTTTTGGAGGCAGCACTTCCCCGCCTGCCAGTTCCTCCCCTTCGTCAAACCGCTCATCCGACATCTCGCCGGTTGGTTTAGCTGGCAGCACGCGGTCGTGCTTCATGTACTCGCGAAGGATGATATTCTCCACCATCTGGGTCTGTCCGCCGTCGAGTATGTCCTGGAGCAGTGTTCCGCTGGCTCTTGCAAGAGCAATATACTTGTCGATGAGGCGAAGTTTCATAAGGAAAAGAAGGGCAAGCTCAGAGTCGCGACGTGCATATTCGATGAATTTCGAAAGTTTCTCACCATCATCTTTCCAGTATGACTCCATTTCAAGGAAAGGAATGTCAAGCTTCTCAGCTCCAAGCAGTTCCTTTGCCGCATTCCTGAGGGTGTACTGTTTAAGGGAAAATTCCCTGCGAAGCAGCGGCAGCACATCCACCGTGATTCGCCCCATAACGCTTACCCGTGTTGTGTTGCCGAATTTCTTATAATATACGGTCTTCCCATCCCTGCCCATGAGCGGCTCTATCTTGGCTCCTTTCTTATTGAGGGTCTTTATCCTCTCCACAATATAAGGAATATCAAAACCGTTGGAGTTGTATCCCACAAGTATGTCAGGGTCGTATTCCCTGATAATTTCAAAAAAACGCTTAACCATCGCCTCTTCGCTGCCGCAGCTCTCCGTATTCCCGTCCATACCCACCCTTTTTCCAACAAGTACAAGTGTCTTTTTGCCATTGAAATCAGGCTCAAAGGCAAGACTCATCAGGATTATTGGCGATTTCTCCGGAGCCGGCATAGCGCCATCCAGGGGAAGGCACTCTATATCAAAGGCTAAGTTGCGAAGCGGGGCGTTTTTAAGAATATCCGCAGGCTTGACATTTCTTGAGGTTATCCTTATGCTGCTCAGGGTATTGGTATCAATCGAATCCTGCGCCGCCTCGGCGCTCGCCCAGCCCATGCCCCCAAGCCCGTAATCTATCATGTACCTGTTCCGGAATAGTATGTCTGTCTCATACACTTCACCAACCGTTTTTCTTACCTCATCACGTATCACGGGCACGCCTTTGGGGTCAAAAAGGATGACCTTGAGCATGGGAACGGGATTTTTAAAATAACCTATTGGTTCGTATCGCAAAACAGGTTCAATCCTTTTTATATGTTCCTTGAACTTCTCCTGCAGAATTACTGTCATTTCAGGCTCGGCTTTTGCATAAAAATACGGCTCAAAATCAGGCACAGAGCAGCAAACGCTGTTTCCAGATTCGTCCCTCCCATAAAGCCTGACAACAGGCTTTCCGTCCCTGTATGTATAGTCGGCATCGAGAATCTGGAAGTTCATGCTGGTTAGATTCGATTTAATCCCTTTATAGGTTTCTTTAAGTCTTAACGAAGTCGGGCTAAAAAAGATAGGCGTGCATCTTGATGGTTGAAGATTTGAAGTGCAATTTGAGCAATGACAGACTGTTCATATAAAATTATCATTAATCGCTTTATAAAACGAGGTTACAGTGTCAAATATTAAGTCAGGTTTCTCTCTTATAAGTGCTTCTTTATCAAGCGAACCCCAAAGTACCCCTACAGAATACATGCCAGCTCTCTTTGCTGCAATAATATCATTTGGATGATCTCCTACTGCCCAGCAATCCTTTTCTGCAATCTTTAAACGATGTGAGGCTTCAATAAATGGGGCTGGATGAGGCTTATGTAAGGCTGTATCATGATAACAAACCATTGTATCAAATTCCCATCCGAAATGTTGTATTACTCGATGCGCATAGCTTGAAGGGCTCGATGATACGATTGAAATTTTAATACCTCTATCTTTTGCCATTGATAAAATTTCATCAATACCCTCATATGCCAATATGGTAGGAATCTTTTGGTATACTAAAGACCACTGACGAGATCTTCGCAAATGCTCAATACATTGCGAGTCAACGAGTGTCTGATCTAAATCCAAAATCAAACCTCTCATTGTTATGTCACTCCGAAATCTTGCAAATCTTTCAATTTCGTATCATTAGAATTTATACACATTTTTTTACGGCAGATGTTCAGATTACCATTCTCTTTCTTCACAATGAATTCATCGGTTGTATTAATCGTTAAAATTGCTTTGTTTTTATCATTGTTAAGTGTGAGCAAAAGCGAGTTTTTTTCATTAAAAACATTTATGGTTTTACCGTTATCAATTTTTTCAATTTTTGCGTTTTTCACCCATGGAACCCCATAATTCTTTTTTAAAAATTTTATGAGTTGGTCAGTATCGTTCCCTGGAATTTCATTCCAACTGAATAAATACTTTTTACGTTTTGTTTTCTTTTTATCTTTGAGTATTGGCTGTAAGCTTCCTTCAAATAATCTTGGTGGGCTCATTTGATGTGAGGATACACGTGATAATTCGCCTACGGCGTTCATAATTTTTGATTGTGCGAATCCCTCTAATGTAATCGGTGGACTTAGTTGATTAGGTGATTTTAATGCTAACAATTCTTCTTTTTTATTGTTTAATCTATATTTTATAAAATTTACATTAAGTTCATTTTCATAAACAATATTAGCTCTTTTTTCTGCAATCAATTGAGTATTTCCGCATGGTTTTGATTTCTCAAGAAAATTTTTTGGATGCTGCAAAACAATGAGTACTCGTTTCTGCGTCTCACAAAATCTCACCGTATGCATAGTGCCCCCTTTTATGCCAGTTTCGATGACAAACACACCCAAAGATAAACCGCTTTGAATTCTATCTCTATCTACGAAATAATTACGGAAAATTTTTGTCCCTAAAGGATATTCTGAAATTAGTGCACCGTTGTTATTAAGAATGGTCTCCGCGAGTTGTTTATTTTTTGCAGGATAAATCATATCCAATCCATGTGCTAAAACTGCTGCTGTTAGACCCTTAGCTTCTAATGCTCCCATATGAGCCGCTGCATCAATACCCTCTGCTAAACCGCTTATAACAACATATCCCTCTTTTGCGAAAATTCCTCCTATTTTTTTTGCTTGATTTCTGCCAAATTCTGTAGGTTTTCTTGTCCCAACAATTGCAATACAGTCCTTTTTCAAAATATCAATGTTCCCTTTTATATGCAACAATACTGGCGGGTCTGAAATCTTCGAAAGGGAATCAGGATAATATAAACTCTCTTTTGAAATTATTTGAATACCATGTTGCTGTGACTGTTTTATTATTTCTTGTGCTTTATTCCAACCAATTGTTGCTTCTTTAATACCCGGTACCGTTATTCTACTATATTTTGCAGTTGCCATTTTAATTATTTCAATTAGATCATATGGACTGGTTGGTTCTTGAATATCAGACAAAGATAGAATCTTCTCAACTGTCTTTAATCCAACTCCAAGAGTTTGTTGCAATGCAAGTATGGATATTGGTTTCATATTATGGGTTTCTTACTCCGATTCGGTTAGGGCTAGGGCATGCATGACTACCAGCTTGGCTCCTGCTTTTTCTAATATATGTTTTCCTGCATATAACGATGTCCCAGATGTTGTTACATCATCGAGAAGCAGAACTTGTTTTCCTTTAACTATGTTTTCATTCTCTATACCAAGGGATTCTATTTCAGCATTCAGATCACGGATTCCTCCTGCAGTTTTCTTTGGCATCTCTTTTACTCTTTTAATAACAGCAGTACCGTCAATAATTGGATGGCGACACAGGTTTTTTGCGATAGTTCTTATCCCAGATGGAGCAATTCCATATTCATGAGATGGTATTACGCAGATAACAAATTCTTCGTTAGATGAAAGAAAGGAACGCAGTTGTGTCGTAAAGTAGAGGATCCCATTTGGTTTTTGTTCTTTGACATCCAAAATGAGCCCTGAGAACGGATTAAATTTCGGATTAGTATGATGACGATAAGGGTAATATTTATCTAAATAGAAACGTACTGGAGTTAATGCATCAGCATTACTTTTTGGGTTAGAGAATATCTTGCATTGCATTATTTATTCCACCATTGTTAGGATATACAATTTAGAATAACTATTAATTATAATAAATCGTGATTAATTCATATACTCAGTACCATATAAATCCTTTCAATGTAACATTATAGAGAGAAGTATATATTAAAATCATATGCATATATTTATGGAGAAATTCTAATGATTCGAATCGCCATCACCGGAAGCCCGGGCGTGGGAAAATCCACCGTCTGCCGCAATGTTTTAAAACAACTGACATGCACTTACGGAGGGATGACAAGCGCCGATATAAGAGTAAAGGGAGAGCGAGTGGGGTTTGAGATAAGGGATATTGCAACAGAGAGAAAAGGAATACTTGCCCACAGGCAGGGCATCGGTCCTCGTGTGGGGAGTTATCATGTTAACCTTGAGGATTTAAACAATATAGGAGTTAGTGCGATTAGAAACGCCATGAATTCGGAGCTGATTGTGATAGACGAGATAGCACCCATGGAATTCAAGTCGCTCGAGTTTATTCATGTAGTTGAGAAGGCGCTTTCCTCTGATAGAAACATGCTCGTGGTGCTGCATCAGAAATCTGCTCATCCGCTTGCGGAGAGAATACGGAGGGAGTTTGAGGTTTATACGGTGACGCTGGAGAACAGGGAGAGTCTGGTTTCCGGGATTGTCAGAAAAATATCTCTCAAAGCGACTCAATAATTCCTTTTTCTCCCTTTTTCTTGATATCCCTTATGAGTTTCTGGTATTCACGGAGGAACGAGGTGGCATCAGCCTCGATTTTCTTTTTATTGATTTTCTTTCCTTTGCCCTCGCCAGGGCAGTCCACCACGGGTTTAAGCCGCATTATGGGTTCGTCGGAATACGAGACTTCAAACACCCTGAAAGGCAGGAGGCGGCAGACGATGGGCTCGTTCTCTCTTATTGTGCATTCAAGTTTTTCACCAATAAAAAAGCATTTCCCGTTCTTTTCCTTAATCCTGAATACCTGGTTTTTCTCATCAAATTCCAGAAAATCCGGAAGTGAATAACCGAGTCCCTTTATCCTTTTTATATCCTCAAGCGTAAGCTGGATGCCCGGCGTGCAGCATTTCGCGCCGCATTTTTTGTATTCGCATATCCACTTATCGATATTTCCAAGGATATGAATCATGAGCAATAATTGACTCTAATACGATTTAAGCATACCCGTGGAGTCAGGTCTTTGTAATGCGCAGGCTGATATCAAGCCAGTTTGAAGAGTGCGTCAGTGCGCCAATAGAGATAACGTCAACACCTGTTTTGGCATACTTAACCACATTTTCAAGCGAAATGCTGCCTGATGCTTCAAGGAGAATATTGTCCCTCAGACCTTTTTCCTTCAGTATCCTGACCACCTTCTCGATCTCAAAAGGTGGCATATTATCGAACATGATGATATCCACGCCCAGCTCGGCAGCAGAAAGCGCGGAATCTGCATTCTCCACCTCAACCTCTATTTTCTGGGTAAAGCTTGCTGTCTTTTTAGCGTTGTTTATGGCGGTTTCAAGTCCGAGCACTGCTATGTGGTTATCCTTAATGATAATTGCGTCTGAAAGGTTAAACCTGTGAGGGTCGCCGCCGCCGGCGATTACCGCCTTTTTTTCAAATTTTCGAAAGCCGGGGGTGGTCTTTCTTGTGGATGCGATTCTCGGTCCGTTTGCCCTTTCAACGTGTTGGCGCGTCAGCGTGGCAATCCCGCTCATCCTTCCCAGGAAATTCAGTGCCAGCCTCTCTGCCTTCAGGATAGACCTCGCCCCTCCTTCCAGTGCGAAGATGACCTCGTTTTCCTTTATGAGATCACCGTCAATGAAATCTGTGGGCGCAAATACATCGAAATATTCAAACACCTGCGTTGCTTCAGGAAGTCCTGACACGATGCCGTTCTCATTGGCTACAACTTCTGCCTGTGCCTTGCAGTCCGGAATTATGTTGCATGAAACATCATTATAGCCAAGGTCCTCTTCAATGAAACGTTCAAGCTCTGTCAATAACATAATCAATCCCGATGATTAATAACCCTCAGATTACTTATATACTACTGTTAATGTATTAGAAAAAATTATGCTTAAAATTGGAGTAATCGGCTGCGGTGCCATAGGTACTGAAATCTGTAAGGCAGTCGATGCAGGGATTATCAATGCAAAGCTTGCGGCTGTTTATGACAGGAAGAGGGAGCATTGCGAAAGCCTTCTTGGAATGCTTAGAAATAAACCGGAAATAACCTCGCCGGGTGAATTAATTTCCAGGGCTGATATCGTGGTTGAATGCGCTTCCCAGGCAGCACTCCGCGAACTTGGACTTTCTGTGTTGAAAAAAGGAAAAGACCTTATGGTTTTAAGCGTCGGAGCTTTCATGGATTCTGAACTGCTTGAGGAGTTTGTTCGCGCCGCAAAAGACAAAAACTCCAGGATATACATACCATCTGGAGCCGTCGCCGGGATTGATGGATTAAAATCAGCATCTATCGCCTCGATAAACAAAGTGGTGCTCTCCACCACAAAAAACCCTGAAAGCCTTTCGGGCGCGCCTTTTGTTCTTGAGCACAACATCGACCTTTTCTCTTTCCATGAAAAGACCCTGATATTTGAAGGATGCGCGGACGATGCAGTGAGGGCATTTCCGGCAAACGTCAATGTTGCAGCTTCCCTGAGCCTTGCTGGTATCGGTGCAGAGAAAACCCTGGTGAGGGTTTTTGTTGACCCGCAAGCCACAAAAAACATACATGAAATTACTGTGGAGGGGGATTTTGGAAAGTTCACCTGCAGCATTGAAAATGTCCCCTCACCTTCCAATCCAAAAACAAGTTTTCTTGCTGCGCTCTCCGCCATAGCCACATTGAGAAAAATAACAGAGCCGCTCCAGATAGGAACCTGAAATGCCTTTCGAAGATTTTTCACTGATGCTCTCTTCATTGAAAAAGAAGCTACTTTACATCGCCGCCGTCTTTGGAATAGGGGCGATGGGTTCTTTTTACTTCATGGGGGAAGTAATTAAAAAAATAGAGAACGATATGTTCTTCCGTTTGAACCTGCCAGACAAACTGGGTGCTTCCTGGCAGTTGATTGATATATCTCAAAATCTCACTTCGATATCCAGGGAGGTTAATAATTCAGCCATCGCAAATAACCTGACGAGGATATCCAATGATTTATTAAATATCTCCCAGAATTTGGGACCCAGAATCGTATATCTCACTCCGCTGGAAGTGCTGATGCTTGAGTTTAAGATGTCCATCATATTCGGAGCGCTACTGGCAGCCCCGCTGGCATTGTATTATGCGTATAGAGGGTTAAAAGGCAGATTGCCGGGCGTAATATACGGAAATAAATCCCTGATACTTTCTGTAATAACCGCAGCGGTACTGCTGTTCCTAATTGGCGCAGGCTATGCATATTTTTACATGCTCCCGCTTTTCCTGGGCTACCTCTATCAGAGTGCCGCAAGCCTCGGGATAAATGCAAATTTCTCGGTCTATGAGTTTATCTATTTTATCGTGATGACAACTGTAATAATAGGAGCTGCATTCGAGCTGCCTCTGGTACTGAATCTTCTCGTCCACTTTGGCGTCACAACACGAAAAACCCTTGCTTATTACAGGAGGCATGCGTACATCATCCTGCTAATAGTTGCAGCAGTGATTACTCCCGGACCTGATATTTTCAGCCAGCTCATAGTGGCTGTGCCGTTTTTTGTGCTGTATGAGGCAAGTCTTTTAGTGATGAGGGTAACCGGGAAATAACTAAAAGCCGTGCGCTGCGTACGGGGCAATAATCACAAATACCAGCGACATAAGAATCAGGACTGCAAATAAAACCGCAATCGCGCTGGATAGCTTTTCCACTTTCTCGCCGTTTCCAATAATCCTCGACAGCGATGAGGTCATAACATCGCGGAACACATGCCCGCCGTCAAGTGGCACCGCGGGCAGGCAATTGAAAAGCCCGGCATAGAAATTCATCCAGCCAACCCAGAGCAGGATATTCAAAATCCAGAATGTCCCCATTCCGAGCAGGGCTGCCCATCCTGTTGGCTCATAGAAACTGGTGAGCAAACCGCTAAAGCCCGGGAATCCTTCTCCTCCAAGACCGAAGATTGGTAAACCGAACAGCAATACCCAGCCTGTGAGCCCGGTCATCATAGAAGGTATGCTCTTCAACATATTCAGGTAATCCTTTGCACGGAATTGACCTATCCCCATGCCTATGGAATAACTGACAGCTCCCTCCTCAGGGGAATAAGAAACCCCGAGAAAACCTTTATTGACACTCACCTGGGGGTATTTTGACAGCTCAATATTCCTGAATACTACTGTGGAAGCATTTACAGAACTGTTGCTCAAAAGATACACATCTACCTTCTGCCCCTGCGTTGTGGAATTCATAAAATTAATGAAATCATCCAGTACCTTGATTTCTGTATTATCTATCCTGACAAGAATCATGCCAGCCTGTATGCCGGCTTTTTGTGCCGGCGAGCCTTCTATTACCTGCGATACATTTACGCCGCCGCGGGTTTCGTTGCTTCCGGTTGCAACCATGCTTATTTTCCTTCGTACCCCGCTCTCCACCACATGAAGCGTAACATTACTCCCTGGCTTAAGCGTTCTGGCATAAGACAGGAAATCGTTGGCATTATTTACCTGTATATCATTAATGCCTGTGAGAATCATATTCTGCTGTACTCCGGCAAGCTGCGCCGGGTATCCCGGAACTACGCTTGTAACCATCACATCCCCGAGAGGTGAGAGGGAGCCCAGCAGTGAAAAGAAGAGGATGAATGCAATCAGTGCAGTGACGAAATTAGCCATCACGCCTGCAGTGAGCACCCTTATGCGCTCGCTGCGTGATGCAAGCTTTTTAGGTTCTGCTTCCCCGGCTGCTTCTTGCTTTTCCGTCTCGCTTTTCTCTTCTTTTTTCCCGAGCAGCTGTTCGTCATCTGGCTCGGCAAATCCACCGATCGGGATTATAGCTAGCAGTATGCCCATTGATTTTACTTTGATGCCCTCTACCTTGCACAGGATGGCGTGTGAAAACTCATGCACCACCAATGTTACGATTAAAGCTATGATGCCCCAGTAAAAAGGTATATACTCATTAATGCCAGGTATCAGGAAGATATTGCGGGGCTCGTTGAATCTGCTCGGCGCAGGAACGGTTTGCGTCTGGAACGACCTGATGAGCGAGTAATCGATGAACAATATCAACAGGAACATTACCAACATTCCAATAAGCATTGCAGGAAGACCGATATTTGCAAAGAGCCGCCAGAACCTTTTATGAACTGCAAGCCTGTCAAGAAATGCCTGACCTTTCGTGGTGCGCAGCATCAATACCGGTCCGTATGCTGTGATATTGTACCTGCCCAGTATCCCGCGCCTGTCGAGGAACATGACAAGAAGCCAGTAAAGTAAAAATATGAAAAGAAAAAGATTAGTGTAATTCAACACGCGGTCTCCCTAAGCACTCTTAAGTAAATTATTAAATACGTCATGCATATTATGCTTGGTGTCATAATGTTTTCAATCGTATATATAACCGCTGGGGATTTACAAGAAGCCCGGAAAATCGGGAAAATACTTATCGAGGAACGTCTTGCTGCCTGCGTGAATATTTTTCCGATTACATCGATTTTCAGGTGGAAAAACAATATCGAAGACGCACAGGAATTCGGGATTATAGTCAAGACAAAATCCAGAAAAGTAAAGGAAATCGAAAAAAGGGTAAAAGAAATTCACAGCTATGAAGTGCCGTGCGTGATATCGTTCAGGATAGACGAAGGCTCCGGGGATTATATCAAATGGATAGATGAATCAGTGGAGGATTAATATGAAAATAGAATGCGACATAAGACCAAACAGGTTATTCGCTCCCCAGCTTGTGGGACTTGTATCTTCTATGGACAGGAAAGGAAGACCAAACGTGGCTACTCTTGCCTGGATAACAAGCGTCTCGGCAGAGCCGCCTTTGATTTCAATTGCTCTGGGGCGCACGAGGTATACGCATGAGTGCATAAGCCAGAGCAGGGAATTTGTCGTGAACCTCCCCACGATGGAGATGCTGAAGGAAGTGGCGCTTGCAGGCTCATTGTCAGGCAGGGATGGGGATAAGTTTGAAAGGTGCAGTTTAACCCCAACTGAATCAACAGCCTTGAAAACGCCGTGCGTGAAGGAATGCGCAGCTCATCTTGAATGCAAGGTCGTTGATACGAAAGAGGCTGGCGACCATACCATATTTATAGGCAAAGTCGTGGCTACAACGTGCGAGCTTGAGGCGGTGAAGGATGGTGTTCTGGATGTTTCAAGGATAAAGCCTGTGCTGCACCTCGGAGGGACGTTTTTCACGACAACGGGGGAGGTTGTGGATTCGAGAAGGGTTTAATTTGGAAAAATCACGAACTGCAGATAAACGCAGATGAACGCAGATTTATAGCTATTCTGAAGTAAAATATTCAGAAAGAAGAACATTACAAAACATTATATTATCGTGTAACAAATAGAACTTCATGGTTAAAAGTAGCGTTTTCCTTGCAATCAGTTATACAAAGAGGATGAAAGTTGAAAACGCTATTAGGAAATACTTAGAAAGTAAAGGTTTAGAAGTTATCACAGGAAGAGATGTTGCTTCAGGTGGTAATTTATGTGATGAAATTATTAGTCTTATTCAACAATGCGATTTTGGAGTTGTCGTTTATAATGAACTCAGACATAATATTTCTTATGAATGGGGTCTGCTGGATGCCCTTAAGAAGAACGTTGTACTCTTAAAAGATGAGAATATCCACATAAATTTGGACGAAGAACTTTCTGATAAGAAAGGGCTTGTTTTTACTCCGTTTTATGGTGAAGATGCTGAGGATGACATTATTGAACAATTAAAAAAAGATAAGGGTTTAGAGAGAGCGCTTGAAAATAATATAGAGAAAAGAATCAGTAAAGACAAAACTCCAAATGCCAAAAAAGCAACCGAACTACTGGTGAAGTCAGACCTGCAATTAGGTGAAGTCCCACAAAATATTAAAGAGTTGCCTAACAGCGAAGAAATAATTAAATCTCTTGAAAAAATCAAAAATCTTACAGCAGAAGGGCACCTTATCAAAGGTAATGCGTACTATTCTGAAAAGAAATTCAATAAAGCCATAGAGGAGTACACGGAGGCTATAGAACTAAATCCAAAAGATGCTAACGCTTATTATAATCGTGGAACTGTTTACGGAAAAGACATTAAAGAATTTGATAAAGCCATTGAGGATTACAACAAAACAATTGAAATAGATCCAAAACATGCTAACGCTTATAATAATCGTGGAAATGTTTACATAAATATTAAAAAATTTGATAAAGCCATTGAGGATTACAACAAAACAATTGAAATATATCCAAAAGATGCTAACGCTTATAATAATCGTGGAATTGTTTACACAAATATTAAAAAATTTGATAAAGCTATTGAGGACTTCAATAAAGCTATCGAACTAAATCCAAAACTTGCTGAAGCTTATAATAATCGTGGAGTTGTTTACACAGATATTAAAGAATTTGATAAAGCTATTGAGGACTTCAATAAGGCTATCGAACTAGATTCAAAAGATGCTAACGCTTATAATAATCGTGGAGTTGTTTACACAGATATTAAAGAATTTGATAAAGCGATTAAGGACTACAATAAAGCCATCGTGCTAAATCCAAAAGATGCTGGAACCTATCTAAATTTGGCTGAAGTGTATATTATTGGTAATAACTACAAAGATTCATTAGAAGTAGCTCAAAAATCTCTTGAAATATCAAAAGATATAAAAGATATAATAATATCGAAGTTTTTCATTGCTTTAAATTTAATTCTTCAAGGAAGAGGAGAAAAAGAAGAAAAAGAAATAATTGAATTTTGTAATCAGAACAAAGGCTATAAACTTACATTTGAGTTTGAAGCATTAAAAGATGCCTTAAAAGATTCAGAATATTCTGGCAAAATAAACAATTTAATAAAATTAATTGAAGAAAACGCTAAAAGAAATAGCTAATATTCATCTATCGCATGATTCCGCCTTTTCACAGGCAAATATATTCGATCGTCATTACCATCACTTATCAGCTATCCCTTTCCCGCAATAGTGTATATACTAACGCAGATACATGATAACCAAATCCGCATCTATTTTCGATTCCTACTCCCTCTAATGAAAATCTTTTTATTGCATCAGTCCCTTTAACAGTTACAATGACAACAGGCATGGAAAATAAAAAAATCGGGTTCATCGGCACGGGAAAAATGGGCGAAGCCCTGATCAAAGGTTTGCTCTACGCCAAACTCGTTTCTCCTGAGAACGTCCTTGCCAGCGACGTGGATTTTGCAAAACTGCAGCTGCTTGAAAAGGATTATAAAATAAGCATCTGCACGGACAATTGCGCTGCTGTTGTGGATTCGGATGTCATCATAATTGCGGTAAAACCTTCGATAGTTCCCGAAGTTTTAAAAGAAATCCAAGATTCCATAAAGAAACAGCTCATCATATCAATAGCTGCAGGGGTGACAATCGAAACCTATGAAAGTGCCCTCCCGCGGGGCACAAAGGTGGTGAGGGTGATGCCGAACATTGCAGCTATCGTGAAAGAAGCCGCATCAGCCATCAGTCCGGGAAGTGCAGCATCAAAGGAGGACATGGCAACTGCATCTGCGATTTTTAACGCCATCGGCAGGACGGTGATACTGCCGGAACATCTCATGGACGCAGTAACCGGTCTCTCGGGAAGCGGTCCAGCCTATATTTTCACGATAATCGAGGCGCTTGCAGATGGCGGAGTGCATGAAGGGCTTGACAGGAAGACTTCAAAATTGCTTGCAGCCCAGACCGTTCTTGGCGCAGCAAAAATGGTGCTTGAGAACGGCAGCCACACAGCAGAATTAAAGGACATGGTGACCTCGCCGGGAGGCACCACTAGCAGGGGTCTTCGGGTAATGGAAGAGCGTGGCGTGCGCATTGCAATGATGGATGCAGTAATCGCAGCCTGCGAACGTTCAAAAGAACTGGGCAAAAAACCTGAACGATGACCGAAAAAACCATCCTTTCTGAAATCGAGAAAAAAGCAAGGAACAACCATGCAAGGATCGGGCTGGGTATCGGGGAAATTTCAGAAAAACTGCTCAGGAGCGCAGAAGCAGCGCGTGAGTATGCCGATGTTGTGCTTGTGGGTGATGAAAAAGCGATTCGGGCAACAGGCACCGGGCTTGAGATAATCCATTCCGCAGACCCCTCAAAAAAATTAATTGAGTTGCTGGTTGCCGGGGAGATTGACGGTGCGGTAAGGGGGACTCTCAGCGCAACCAAAACTCTCTCTGAATTAAAAAAAGCGCTTAAAATTAAAAAATTATACAGGGTTGCATTGCTGGAAACGTGCGATGGAAGACCTTTTTTCCTTGCGCCAGTTGGCATTGATGAAGGAAATTCGGTTGGGGATAAAGTGGAGTTAATAAAACGCGGGGTAGAGCATTTCAGGCGTTTTGGCATCGAGGCAAAAGTAGGGATTCTCTCAGGCGGACGTTTTGAAGATAAAGGCAGGGACGAGCACGTTGACAGTACGCTTGCGGAGGCTGAGCTTGTAACAAAAAGAGTGCAGGATATGGGAATCAATGTAAAGAATTATTCGATTCTGATAGAAGATGCAATTACCGAGGCGAATTTTATCATTGCGCCTGATGGAATCTCGGGTAATCTTATTTTCAGGACGCTTGTGTTCCTGGGCAATGGCAGAGGCTTCGGTGCTCCCGTATTGATGGAAAAGGTGTTTGTGGATACTTCCAGGGTCAAAGAGGATGTTGCCGGGGCTATCATGCTTGCAAGTGCTCTTAAAGCGTGAAATAAATTCAGGACATGTCCCTTCGTGACCTTTTAAAAGACAAACTGCCCGAAGAAAAACTCTCTCTCATTCCTAAAGGCTTTGAGGTCATCGGAGACATTGCAATTCTTGTTATTCCAGAGGAGCTGGACGATGAAAAATATCTTATTGCAGAAACACTGGCATCCCACAGGAAGGATGTAAAAACAGTACTTAGAAAGCTCCATAAGATTCAGGGCAATGCGCGAACTGGAGAGTTTGAGTTGCTGCTCGGAAGCAGGACGGCGACGCTTCACAGGGAGAATAGCTGCGTTTTTTACGTAGATGTGGCAAAAACGTATTTTTCAAGTAAAATGGCGTATGAACGGAACAGGATTGTGCAAAAAGTAAAGGACGGCGAGGATATTCTGGTACTATTCGCAGGAGCAGGTCCGTTTTTGATACCAATCAGGAAAAGCAGGAATGTCAATATAACCGGACTCGACAGTAACCCGTCTGCCTGCGCCTTTTTGAGAAAAAACCTCCAACTAAATGGTATTGAAGCAAATATCATCCTCGGGGATGCAAACTCGGTATATAATCTTTTCAAACAACCTTTTGACAGGATACTGATGCCTGCACCTTATGGTCAGGAGCATTTTCTGAATCTTGCCCGGTTAATATTGAAACCAGAAGGTTTCGTGCATTTTTATACCTTCAAGAAAGATTTTGAGCTTGCCCATTTCAGGAAGCTCCTTGAAGAAAAGGGATGGCGTATAGATTTTTATAGAAGCTGCGGCGAGGTTGCCCCGCGGGTAAGCAGATATGTTTTTGATCTTCAAAGACTGTAGATTGCCTGCGTACGTACTGTGATTTACAAAGCTTTTTAAATGAACAAAACATCTTGGGGTTCCGCACTGGGCTCGTGGCTTAGCTTGGATATAGCGCCGGGCTTCTAACCCGGATGTCGAGGGTTCGAATCCCTCCGGGCCCGTTGCTATATTGAAGTTTATGAATGAAAGTGCGCCTCGGTGGCTTAGGGGTATAGCGCGTCCTTGGTAAGGACGAGGTCGAGGGTTCAAATCCCTCCCGGGGCTTCCTTCAATCACTAAAAATAACCTCTTAACCTATGTTTTTATTTCGCGACTTCTTGAGGAATTAGCAAAAAATGAAGGGGTAAATATTTCTAAAAAATTGAGTAGTGCCATGAAACATGGCACTTTCTGATACTATTTTTATATGGATTTGATAGACTCGGTGGCTGTCTTGATGAGCTCTCCACGTCTGCATGCGGAATATTCTTTGCAAGCACTTTCAAGCCCGTTAACTTCCACAGCCTTGCTTATCATCGCCTTTATTATTTGCCTCCCTTAGCGTCGTGCAACTTGGACGTTTCCTCACATTCTTGCTTATCATCGCCTTTAGTATTGCCTCCGTTAGCGTCGTGCAACTTGGACGTTTCCTCACATTCTTGCTTATCATCGCCTTTAGTATTGCCTCCGTTAGCGTCGTGCAACTTGGACGTTTCCTCACAGCCTTGTTTATCATCGCCTTCACTCATGCCGCTCTTAGCTGTTACGAAATTGATAGTTGCTGTAGCTGTTTGTGGAGTCGCTCCATTTATTACGATACCAGCCTTGTTCACAAAGTCGTTAGTATCAGGTAACATACCTTTCAACGCAGTCTGGAACTTGACGTATATCATAAGTTTTTCATCACCTGCAAGTGGAGCAGTCAGATTAATCGATAAATTAACTGTGTGGTTCGTATTGTCGACAGAAGCGGACCTTACCTGTGGCGTATTTGTAATATCTGTGGCAACTCCTGTTATTGTATTTACTCTGAGAACTTCTACTCCGCCTCCGAGCTTAGCCGGGTTAACGTTGAATTGAGTGCCGAATGTATCGTTAATGCTCACATTTTGGGCTCCAAAGCCATTAATTGTGATTACGCCATAGAGCTGTCCGGGATTTGTACTTGACACAGTGCCATCCTTAGGCTTAGTTACGTACGTTACATTGAACTTGCTCCCATTTTGTGGCAGCAGGGTGCCGAGTTCTGCCGGTATCGCACAAAAGCTCACATTTGTAAAGCGGAAGTCTTTCGAGACGGTAAAAGCTCTGAAGACAGCAAGACCAAACACGCCCTGCTTATCAGCGTTCCATTCGCGGTCTGGCCCTGTTGTGTTGGCAAAGTCATACCTGTAGACATTGCCACCAAAGAAACTGGCAGTCCAGAAGTGTGTTCCGTCAGGGTCTAAGGTCATGGCGAACAAGAAATCATTAATAGTATCAAAATCTGAAGGAGCTAAATAAGTCTTTTCCGGAGTTCCTGATGCATCCAGAAGAATTATACTGTCTTTGTCAGCCACTATAACTTCGCCAGTTGGCAGGATGCGCAGGGCAAAAGCCTGTCCGGGAAGAGCCACGGCATTGAAATCTGACATCTGCGTGCTGGTACACACATTGAAACGCTTGACATGTGTAAATTCCGATGTATAAAACATCGTGCACTGATCCGCTGCAAGGTCTATCCAGTCAGTACCTCTATCTTCTGCAGCTGCAATGAAGGGAGATCCGGGTAGCGGAGTTCCTGTCGAGTTGAACCCAAGTATCGATATCGGGGAACTGTCTGGCTGCCCAACGTAGACGTTCTGCGCCGCATCGATGGCAATCGATTCAGTTGATGCACCGTAGCCGCTCCCGAACGGACCTGTAAGGTTACCATTTTTGTCGAATTTTGTGACCGTTCCTGTGCCACATGATCCGAAAGCTGCTGTGGCGTAGAGGTTGCCGGTACTGTCAAAGCCCATTCCCAGATCCTCGCCACATCCTGTTCCAGTGTCAAGCGTATTTTTCAGGTTTCCTAAGGAATCAAACTGCTTGATAAATCCGTTGCCTACACCAACAAACACATCTCCATTGCCAAAATCTACAGCCGATGCTGTTGAACTAAAGACTATCAAGACAATGAGCATCCCAAACAGTCCTGAAAATGGTTTCCGTAAACTATTCTTATCTAACAGTAACGCATTCTTGCTTCTCATATATTCCTCCTATTTTGTATAAGTTCACTTTCTAAAAGGGATTGTATCAAATACACCGTTTCCAGCTACCACACGAAGAGTATGGTCACCTGACGGCAGTGGATTAGTATTAGATGTTGTGTAATTCAAGCTCAGGACGTAAGTGGGGTACCAGGTAGAACCGCCATTCACCACTTTCCATTTTCCTGACGTGTCTACGTAATTCCCATCGATGAACATGTTGACGCTCCTGGGGTCAAGTGCGGACTTGCCTGTGTTTATAACGTAGAAGCTGTAATTATAATATCTACCAAGTCCGTCACTCCATGATGAATTTGGGATATTTGTGGGGTCGTTGATAATGGTAATTTGTGTCTTTATCCGGTCTTCCTGCGTACTACCGCTCAAACTGTAGGACGCTGTAATAGAATTCACGTTGATTTTTATCACGCCAATGACGCCCACAGCTATTATGATCGTAGCTATAAAGAATATCAGAGTGGTTATTGATTCTCCTGCCATATTTCTTCTCTCCTAAGTTCAAATTTTAATAAATGGTGGGCTGGGATTTGTTACATATCTGTGATTCTCTAATAATAAGAAACCCGAGGAAAAGTGGTGCGAAACCAAAGTTTCCACGCCTATAATCAAATAATCTCTTGCTATCATCATAGTAATGATTACAATACTTTAACTTAAAGGTTACGACTGAAAACAGATATCTTAAAAACCATCTCAACCAAATGTAGCATGTACATGCTCACCAAAATTATCCTTGAAGGAACAACCAGCGTAGAGGTCCCAGTTCCTGATGAGACCTCAAATTTCCCTCCCTCTTCATCAGCGGTATTCTACAATCCCGCAATGAAGTTGAACCGGGATATTACAGTAGCGGCAATCGCATGTTTTGCAAAAGCTGCTCCTGGTTACTCATATCTTGATGCCCTCTCAGCCTCTGGCGTCAGGGGGCTTCGAATAGCAAAAGAAATAGGTATCAGCGCTACGATGAGCGAGTGGGAAGACACCTCTTTTGAATTGATAAAGAAAAATATAGAACTCAATAACCTCTCAAACTGCACAGCCATAAAAAGAAACGCCAATGTGGTGATGCTGGATAACAGCTTCGACATCATCGACCTTGACCCTTTCGGAAGCCCTGCGCCTTTTCTGGATGCTGCGTGCCGCTCGGCAAAGAAACTGCTGTGCATCACAGCAACGGACACCGCACCGCTATGTGGAGCACACAAGAAAGCTGGCATCAGGAACTATGCTGCCGTGCCGCTTAAGACAGAATATTATCCTGAAATGGGAGTTCGCATCCTCATGGGCGCGATTGCAAGGACGCTTGCTAAATATGATAAAGCGATGATACCGCTACTCTCTTATGCTTCTGCGCATTATTTCAGAATATTCACAGCGGTTAAAAAGAGCATCGAAGACGCAGATGATTGTTTGAAGAATGTGGGATTCATCTCCCATTGTTTTAACTGCGGAGACAGGCTGTGGAAAAACGGATTAGCAGTGCACATGGAAGAAGCATGTCCCGTATGCGGGCACGCCACATCGGTGGCAGGACCACTGTGGCTTGGCAGGCTGCATGAGCGGGATTTTTGCGGGGAGGTTATGGAGGAGATAAAAAGGAGGGAATTTAAGAAGGTTGAGAAGCTGATAGCGGCATGCAGGGATGAGCTTGATATTCCGATGCATTACGACTACCATAGGATATGCAAGTCGCTCGGGATTACTGCCATGCCAACGGATGAGCTTGTTCTGGCATTGAGGGAGAGAGGTTTTCAGGCTTCGAGGACGCATTTTTCGGGGATTTCGTTCAAGACGGATGCGGGGATGGAGAAGATTAAGGGGGTTATAAGGGAACTGGCTGGGGGGGAAGTAAAGTGGAAAGGAGTTCATTAACAAAATAGCCCCATCACAAAACTTTTTCCATCACCGTTACGACAGCTCCTTTGCTGCTTTTAGAAAACACAAAATACTATACTATAGGATTTGGTAAAGTATAAATACACGGATAAATACACTTAAGATTATGGCACACAAGACCCTAACAATTTCAGAAGAGGCATATGAAGCGCTGGCTGGGCTTAAAAAAGAGGGAGAGAGCTTTACTGATGTTGTAAAACGTATCACTGCACCGCTGCGCAAGAAACGTCTGAGTGAATTTATAGGTGTATTAAAGGACGATGAAGAATTTGAAAAAGCA
>JAPZAS010000025.1 GCA_027460525.1 Candidatus Methanoperedens sp. | reverse complement strand
TACCTAATTCAAAATAATCGTCCAGGGATAACCCATAAGCATTGGAGGCAATAAACGCATGACCAATATCCAGATTTATCTTTAAATTCTCCGAACATACCATTTCAATTATATGCAAAATTTCTCGCGGAAATACACCAACTTTATTTCCTCCCTTTCTATCAAAAAGGTTCCAGGGGGAGGGTAACGCCATATTCTTCGGCAAGACCACATATATGACTTAAATTAAGAATATTCAAGTTAAGACATTTTCTTCTACCATTCTGACTGCCCGGATGAACAACTATATATCCTGCCCTATTTCTGCGGCGACCTTGAAGACTTTTTCCATAACAGTGAAATTTTTTTCAGAATAGCTTCCAAACCCTGAATACCTGGTGTGTACGTGAATGTCTGCTTTGCCAGGATGATTCTTCTTTTCGATATTTTCCATGCAGAACAATTATTATAATAACAAAATAAAGATTATCTTAGTAAATTATATAATCTATATAGATTCTTACCCTTTTATTCCGAATCGTTGAAGCTTATAAGAAATAGTTCCATAGATAAATAATCTATAGAATCTATATACATAAGTTATTTACAAACCTCTGGCTAATATTTAAATTAACACTTAAATGAACGCTATGAAAACATTGTTCGGGGGCTTTAACTTAAACAAGTTGAGTTCTTGTCCCGGCCGCATTGCAGGGGATGGAAATGGCAACGGTAGAAAACATGATATAATAGGACTTCATAATAATAATGAGATTGAAATGTACCTTAAGCAGCCTGAGGAAAAGATACTGGCGTTCATCGATATCGGGACTAACTCGATCCGACTTATACTCGTCAGACTCAATCCCAACCATTCGTACACTGTGTTGCGGCAGGAGAAGGAGGTTGTCAGGCTCGGGGAGAATGAGTTCAAGAACAATCACCTCCAGCCAGAGGCAATGGAACGAGCGGTTCTGGTCTGCAAAAAGTTCGCAGAACTTGCAACATCCTTTGGGGCTTGCGAAATTATCGCTGTAGCAACATCTGCGGTACGTGAGGCGAAAAACCAGGCAGAATTCCTTGAACAGCTAAAATATGAGGCGAAGCTGGAAGTAAGGGTCATACCTGGAAAGGAAGAGGCACGCCTTATTTATCTTGGCGTATCGAGCGGTGTCCATATTGGCATGAGGAAGGCGATCTTCATCGACATAGGAGGAGGGAGCACGGAGATTGCGATAGGTGACCAGACCCAGCAATATTACGTCGACAGCTTCGAGCTCGGGGCAATAAGGCTCACTACCATGTTCATTCAGGATGGGGGAACAGCACCTGTGCCACATGATGTATATGCAAGGATGAAGCTGTACATCAAGAACAGAATTCTAAAAACAGCGCAATTCATGAAAAGTGCGAGGATAGAGTGCGCTTTCGGAAGTTCAGGCACTATCGTCAACCTTGCCGAGATAGCGATGAATATGCATGAACGGGGCGACGCAGGAAGAAACCTTGTCCTGAGCTATAAGAATCTGAGGAAGGTAGTTTCGACACTCTGCATGCTACCTCTCGATGAGAGAAAGAATATCCAGGGCATCAATCCCGAGAGAGCAGACATCATTGTTGGGGGTGCTGCTATCCTCGAGACAATAATGGAGGAGTTCGGGCTTGAAGAGATTACAGTCAGCGAGAGGAGCATAGTCCACGGCATGCTCATGGATTACCTGTCAAGACATGAAGGGTTTCCGCAGTTCCAGGAGATGTCTGTCAGGGAGATGAGCGTGCTCCAGCTTGGAAGATCATGCAATATCAACGAGCGGCACGCCAACGCTGTCATATCTCTTGCACTTTCGCTTTTTGACAGTTCGAGGAGGATCGGGCTGCACGACATGGGCGAACGGGAGAGAGAGCTATTGAAGTACTCTTCGTTCCTGCACGATATCGGCGGCTTCATATCCTTTAAAAGTCATCATCTCCACTCGCAATACATAATAGGCAACACAGAGCTCCTCGGCTTTGACCAGGTCGAGATAAATATAATGGCAAACGTTGCCAGGTTCCACAGGAAGAAGCTTCCAAAGAGAAAGGACCAGGCTTTAGCTCTGCTTGATGAGCATTCTGCGAATACCGTGATTGTCCTATCCATGCTGCTGCGCCTTGCCGAGAAACTCGACAGAAGCCATACCTGCCTCGTAAAAAAGGCAGAATTCACGGGGAAAAACAGAACAAAAGTCGAGCTCGCTATATGGCATGAGGGCAGCTGCGAGCTTGAGGTGTGGGGTGTAGAGTCGAACGTGCAAGCATTCGAGAAATTATTCGGAAGGAAGCTCAACCTGAATGTAATCCTATGCCCTCGTTCGGATAGTGAATTCCCCGGTCTTAAAATAGAGAGGGAAACTGCCGGGGTTGAGAATGCACTGCATGCATGAGATGTGATTATAACGTATCTTCTTAGGTACCAATCATTCACGAAATGACAATTTTAATCACGTAGCTTCTGCTGGTTTTCTATATAGATTATAGAGATTAAGTATATATCACAAGAATTTTGATAATAATTATGGGTCATTCGTTTTTGTCACCTGATAAAAGAGGAATGACCACATGAAGCTGCTAAACGGATTGGGAGACCTATATAATGAAATTAGATAATATCGAGCTATTCAAAGAAGAGATTCGCAGGAAAGATCTCCAGCTCATTCAAAAGATTCACAAAAGAGACATGTTACTCATCGAAGAGAGGTTTAAAAAATGGGAGAAGGGCAATGGCTGGGATGACTTTATCAGAATGGTGGAAGGTGATGCTGACAATGGCAAAGAAACGACGAAGGTTGAATTCACACCCATTAAAATGATGTGTAAGTTCATTGAGAACGGCGGCGATCCTTTAGTCTATCTTAAGGCGATCAGCATATCATATCCGGAGCATCCCTTCTGCCAGATGCTGATTGAATGCGAAACCGTCGGGCAGTTCTTAAATAAGCTCAAACAGATGGAAGCGCAGCTTCCCATCCTTTTTCAGACTGATGGTAAAAAATGGCTTTCTGAATTGTTTGAGGTCTCAAAAGGGTTTGTGAGAGAAGAGTATGAATCCGGGACACAGAGCGCAGTAGATATCGCAAGTGCGTGCGCCTGATTCAGATCTCTTCAGCAAAATCAGAATGTAGATAGTGTTGGGATTGGGATGTCGAAAATATTCTACTGATCAACAGGACGCCTGTATTATGGAACAACAGATGAATATCAATACCGAAGAAAGTGTTAGTGAAAAGCCATTGAAAATCAGTACGGAAAGTGTTTCTCTTGACAATCCCGGAAACTTCATCAACGGTGAGCTAAGCTGGCTCAAATTCAATCGACGGATACTTGAGGAGGCAATGGATGAGCGCCAGCCTCTCCTGGAAAGGGTGAAGTTCCTTGCTATTTGCGGAAGCAACATCGATGAGTTCTTCATGGTCAGGGTTTCATCCATGCGGCGGCAACTTGCCACAGGGACTGTCAAAACACACCCTGACAGGCTGTCGCCGTCAGAACAGCTGGAAGCCATCCGCAAAGAGTTAATTCCACTTATCGCAGACCATGCGCGCTGCTGGCATGAACTTTTACCTAAGCTCAGCAGCGAAGGTATCCATATCAATAGATTTGTCGACCTTGAGGAAAAACAGAAGGCTCTTCTGCAACGCTTCTTCGAAAATGAGATATTTCCGACCCTCACTCCTCTGGCATTCGATGCCGCTCATCCATTTCCATTTATTTCCAATCTCACAATCAACATTGCCGTTGTGGTCGGGATAACTCAGGGTAACTTTGAAAAACAGATGTTTGCGCGCGTCAAGGTACCAACCGGTTTATTCTCGCGCTTTATCGCTGTGCCGGAAGTGGAAAACGATAAGAATACCGAACATAGCGCTGCCAGAAAAACCACCCACTTCGTCCTGCTTGAAGACCTTATAGCCGCAAATCTGGATATTCTCTTCCCAGGCATGAAAGTGGCTGCGTCTTATCCTTTCCGCATCACGCGCGATGCTGAAATTGAGACGCATTTGAATGGGGCGTATGACCTTGCGACCCAGGTTGAGGAAAGCATGGAGTTTCGCCGCACCGGGCCGCCAGTGAGGCTTGAAGTGGATGTATCCATGCCCGACGACATCCGTCACATGCTGGCTAATAAATTTGGATTGCCTTCCTACCTGGTCAGTGATATAGAGGGTATCATGGGGAAGATAGATATGTGGGAACTGATGAGACTGGACCGCCCCGACCTGAAGGATGCCAAGTTTCTTCCTTCAAATCCTTCATTGTTAGATAACGAGAAAAAAATTTTCCCGGCTCTGCGCAACCGGGATGTCCTGTTCTACTATCCGTATGACAGTTTCTTGCCCTTTATCAAATTCTTACATCAGGCTGCAAAGGATCCTGATGTGCTGGCTATAAAGATAACGCTTTACCGCATCGATGCCAATTCCCCCGTCATTGATGCACTTATTAAGGCGCGGCAGAATGGTAAGCAGGTGGCTGCTGTTGTGGAACTGACAGCGCGCTTCGATGAAGAGAAAAACATTGGGTGGGGGCATGCGCTTGAGCGGGCGGGTGTGCATGTGGTATACGGGAGACCGGGACTGAAGGTTCATGCCAAATTATGCCTTGTTGTCAGGAGAGAGGGGAAGGAAATAATCCGATATGGTTACCTCAGTTCTGGGAACTTCAATGCTGTCACAGCCAGGATCTATGGCGACCTCGGCTACTTTACCTGCAACCCGCAGGTATGTGCAGATATGTCCCATCTCTTCAATTCACTCACAGGCTATGATGGAAAGCAGAAGTATCACAAACTGCTTGTTGCGCCTTACGATTTGCGGCGGGAATTCCTGTGGCGCATCGAAAGAGAGATTGAGCGCCACAGAGAGCACGGGGATGGATACATGGCGTTCAAGAACAATGGCTTAACTGACATGGAGATAATCCTGGCTCTTTACCGGGCGTCTCAGGCAGGTGTAAAAATCGACCTGAACGTGCGCGCCCTTTGTGCCCTTCGCCCCGGCATTCCAGGGGTAAGCGAGAATATCACGGTCACATCCATTGTGGGACGTTTTCTCGAACACGCGCGAATATACTATTTCAGAAATGGCGGGGATGATGAGGTCCTGCTCGGAAGCGCGGATCTCAGGACACGGAACTTTGACGACAGGGTTGAAACGCTCTTCCCTGTGGAGGATCCGGATATAAAATCTGCAATAATCAAGGATATTCTCAATGTCCACCTGAAGGATAATGTGAAAGCAAGGCGGTTATTAAGTGATGGGACTTACGAGCGTGTTGTGCCTTCTCCCGGAGAGAAAGAGCTGAATTCACAGGAGTGGCTGATCGAGAACAGGGGGTTGTGGCACGGTAATTTCTAAGAGGAAAGGAACTCTGAAAAACTCTAATGGATATTGCTTTTTCGGGGCTGATGCGCTTCTTTCGCTTCTTCTATCCCTTTCAAGGGAGATAGAAGGCGTGCGTGAGGCTGAGGATATTGAGTTCATTCACAGGATGCGGGTCGCATCAAGGCGGAGCCGCTCCTGCCTCCCGCTCTTTGAAGAGTGTTTCCCTTCCGGGAAGTACAGGGAATGGCGAAAAGAGATCCGCAATATCACTCGCGCTCTCAGGGAGGCACGGGATGCAGACGTGCAGATAGCTTTCCTTAAGGCATACACCGAGAAGCTAAAAGAGGAAAGCCTCCGCCCTGGCGCGCAGCGCTTCCTTCTGCGCCTGAGGCAGCGACGGGAGCGAGTGCAGCCGCGTGTGATCAAAGCCCTTGACAGGCTTCTTGAGAGCGGCGTGGTGGAGGATATGGAAAAGTCGTGCCGTAAGATGCGCAAGGGTAGGGCTGAAGTCAATTCTCCAGAGACCTATCAAAAAGCGCTTGTCCACATAACATCGCGGCTTGATGAGATATTCGCTCATGAAGCTTCAGTTTACATCCCTGAAAATATAAAAGAGCACCATGCCATGCGTATTGCTGTGAAGCGCCTCCGCTACACGATGGAGGTATTTTCACCCCTTTACGAAGGGGAACTGGAGAACCAGCTTGCGGTCTGCAAAAAACTTCAGGATGTGCTAGGAGATCTGCACGACTGCGATGTATGGATTGATTACCTGCCTCAATTCATGGAGGAGGAACGGGCATATTCTCTTAATTATTTCGGACACGACGACTCCTTCGGGATTCTTGCGTCCGGGCTGATGCACTTCCAGCAGCATCTGCGCGAGCGCCGTTCTGCGATCTATGAGGAGTTTGTAGCCTACTGGAAAGATATTCAGGAGCAGAATATATGGAATGACCTGAAGCAATTTATCCAGTTAACATTCGATGAAAAATGTAAGAATCAGATAAATATAAAATAAGTATGGAGAGTGAAATATATGAAAGATAAGAAAAAAAGTAAGAACACCAAAGTATCTTCGTGGTGGGAAGAGAGACCTAAAATACTGCGAAGTACAACAAAACCTAAACCTGCTAAAGCAGAAACAAAAATAGAGAAAGCTGAGGCAGAAAAAGAGACTGCAAACCTGCCTGCTCCTGGGCTATCTCAACCAGTAGAACACGAAGCCTTTCTACTCATTGGGGACGTTCATGCCAACCTGCCTGCCCTGAAGGCTGTCCTGGAAGATGCCAGTAACAAAGAGGTTTCAGAGATATGGAATGTGGGCGACCTGACGGGGTACGGTGCTTTTCCGGATGATGTTGTCAGGAGACTGCGCAAGGAAAACGCTCAGAGCGTGGTGGGGAACTACGACCTCAAGGTTCTGAAGGTCAAGGAAACGAAAGAGGAGGTGGAGAAAAAAGAGCCGCCTGAAGACTGGAATGCCATCAAGTGGACGTATGACAATCTCTCGAAGAAGAACCGCAAATACCTCAAATCTCTGCCTGAGGAACTCAGACTGGAGGCTGGAGGACAGCGAATACTTCTTGCCCACAGGAGCCCTTTGCCAGGTGACGAACAAATCGGCCCTGAAACGCCGGATGAACGCCTCCGTGAGCTTGCGCATCTCGCTGAGGCTGACGTGATAATCTTCGGGCATTCGCACCGTCCCTTTTCCCGTCAGGTTGATGGTGTATGGTTCATCAACCCTGGGGGCGCAGGAAGGCAGGATGACGGCGATCCCCGGGCCAGCTACGCGATCCTGCGGATCAACCCCCTCGAAGTGAACCACTACCGTATCGACTATGACGTGGAGAAAGCCGCAGCAGCAATACGGGAAAACGGTCTTCCTGAGGTTTTGGCTCAGATGACTCTTCAGGGTCTCTCGCCGGAAGCGGTGGCTCTGGAATTATCAAAGAAGAATGAATACCGCCTGGAGGAGGTTCGAAAGACTGCTCGCAGCGTTTCCCATAATGAGGGGCACAGCAATCAGGTGACAAGGCTGGCAATGCGGCTCTTCGATGAACTCGGAGAGCTTCATGGACTCGGTGCCGAGGAACGCTTCTGGCTTCAGTGTGCCGGTATCCTTCATGATATCGGGTGGATCGAAGGACAGAAGGGGCATCACAAGACCTCACTCCGCATCATCCTTGCCGAACCGCACCTGCCCTTTGATGAACGGGAGCGCGATATCGTGGGTTCAATCGCCCGTTACCACAGGAGAAAACTTCCAAATAAAGGGCACCGCCACTTTGCTGCCCTGCGGCGGGACGAGCGGCAGAAAGTAAAGGTACTGTCAGCGATTCTTCGCGTGGCGGACGGACTGGATTTCACCCAGCAGAGCCTTGTTAAAGATATCACATCTGAGATTTCCCCCGAACAGGTGATCGTCAATTGTGCTGTTTCAGGGGAAGCGGAAACAGAGAAGGAGAGAGCCATGGAAAAGGGAGACCTGTTCGAGAAGGTATTCAATCGGGGCCTCACGTTTTCATTAGACCTTGTACCATGACTGCCAAAGAGCATGTCATCGGATTTATCGATGCCGATGTGCATGCTTATTGATCACCTGAATCCGAAATGGAGATGATGCCCTCGGACGCCAATCCACGCTCTGGCTCAAAGACCTGGAAGAGATGTATCATAAACTGCGACCACCCTAGCAGGTCAGGTGCAGCACCGCGTTCGTCTTGCCTCTGGCCTTTTCCAGCTCTCGACATGCCTCTTTAGTCTTCATGTTAATCAAAGTCACACCCCGGTTCTCAGCCTCCGCTTTCACCTCGTCCAGCACCGGGAGCGCACCCGACTCTCCAGTCCCGATGATGAGCGTTTTGCAGTCCCAGGGAATATTCTCGGCAAGGGACAGAGGGGTGTGGCCGTACTTTTCCTTCAAATGCTTCGAGAGCTTCTTTTTCCTCTTCTCCACCCGACCGCCGCGAACCACGACATCGTACTCGTACCGCTCGCCATCTATCTCCACGCTCCCGAAGCCGAGGTACTTCACCTTCACTTCCATTACCCTCTTTGAATAGGTGGACTGGAGAGGCTAATGTTATCATTCAAAGTCAATACATTACTATCGTTGCTCAATCCACCCGGTGGGGTTCTATTCTTCATCTGAACAGATTTATTCTTTTTAGGAACCATGGATATAATCCTTTTTTCAGGGACTCTATACGCCCATCTGTTGGAACTGTTTATATACAATACGTCCTCACGGGGACTCCTTTCAATAAAGAGAACATCTCCTTCCAGTAGTTCACCCGATTTGAGTTTAAATTTTACTGTATCTCCTTCTGTGTATTTCACACATTCACCCCATCATTCTTTTCTAGTACATCTGCGCTGAAAAAAGAGATGATGAGGAGATATCTCCTCATAATATTTTTCGTTATTTATCTTCATGGATCATCCCTCCTTTCCTTATATCTGGAAGCAAAATCCGATGATTTTGCCTGTTAGAGGTATTCTATAAAGTTTATATAACTTATCAAAATAATCTATATAATCTATATAAAATCAATATTGGCTGAATTCTTCCTGTATGTGTAACTTTATCTCGTCCCTGACCTTCCTGAATGCGGAAAGTATCTCTTCTTCAGACCCCTCCGCATTTGCCGGGTCATTAAAACTCCAGTGCAAATGGCGGGCAATGCCTGGGAAAACAGGACAGGTCTCCCTGGCAGCATCGCATGTGGTTATAACGAAATCAAAATTCATCCCCTGGAATTCCTGCACCGATTTTGACCTGTGCCCTGAAATATCAATGCCAATTTCTGCCATGACCTTTATTGCTATTGGATTTACAACCGAAGGTCTTGTTCCTGCACTGAATACCTCAAATTTACTTCCTTTCAGATGCCTCAGAATCCCTTCAGCCATCTGGGAACGGCAGGAATTTTCTGTGCAGATGAATAATACTTTTTTCTTTTTCATTTATTGAGTTACATCTTCAACCTGAATTAAGCTTCTTCTTAATAATCTATACACTACTATATACCCACTATAGAAGATGGTTCTGTTAAGTTATCGTGAGATAATATTATAGACTCATAATTATCACGAGCGTCATCTTAACAGAACCGCAAAGAGCTTTGATAATCTAATTTACATCCTCTGCGTTTTACTTTTAGAGATTTTTCCTGTGATGATTGCGTTTGGCGTGATATTTCTTGCGCAAAAGAAGAGAGCTGTTTGATCCGCTCATTCAATTAGCCAGACTGTGCGTTTCTCCAGTGAGA
>JAPZAS010000024.1 GCA_027460525.1 Candidatus Methanoperedens sp. | reverse complement strand
TCGATAACAGGACTGGTAACTCAGGTGAACCAGACCAACCCAACAACTGGAGCCATTATCGGTCCAGCAATTGGATTGACCATTAATGTTGGCGACCAGCTGACCTTTGCAGTGTTCGTAACGCCAACAGCAGCAATAGTTAACGACCCTGCAAAAAACAGGATAACACTTCAATTGGTAGATGGCAGCGGGAAGATAATCGGAGCGCAGTCTGTAGCGGTATCCACGACTTAGAGATGGATTAAATCCGTATCGAACAATCCTCTCTCTCCAGCGTCAAATTAGGACTATAATACGGGTCTCCTTCATCAATGACCTTTCCCCATTTTTCCCTCATATACTCCACATCCATCAAAAACAGCTTCTGTAACTCGGGCGCATCTTTATAATCCCGATTCAATGATCCGTGGTGATAAAGCTCTGCGTATGGGGTATAAACATTAAGATATCCCTTTTGCCTGAGTTTAAGACACAGTTCGACATCGTCAAAAGCAACTGCAAGGCTTTCGTCAAATCCATTGACTTCTTCAAACACATCTTTCCTCAGCATCATACATGCCGCTGTGACAGCACTGCAATCTCTAACTATAGTTATGTTCCCGAAATATCCCGGTATGTTGGAAGGGAATCCTGAAAGTGGATACCCGGCAACATGATGTTTACCTAAGCCTAATGTAATTCCACAATGCAGTATTTTATTTGAATTAATCAATTTTGCCCCAACAGCCCCGACTTCTGTTCTTTGGGCATGTTCAAGCAAGGCATTTAGCCAGTCATTCTTGATGATTTTCACATTTTCATCCAGAAATAAAAGATATTCTCCCCTGGCATGAGACACTGCAAGATTTCTGGCAGCAGAAATATTATAACCTTCGCTGTATTGAATTGTACGCACATTATTCTTGTCAATTGTAGCTTCTTGTTTTTCCATCTGGATTACAACAATCTCGTAATTGGTATAATCAGTCGCTTGTTCAAGATTAGCAATGCAATTTTTAACCTTCTGACTCCCAGTGCCCACAATTATTATACTAATTAATGGCATCTTCAACAGTTCTCTCTTCATCCTGTAAGAGCCAGTCCAAAAGCCATCTGAAATTTCTCCCTTAATGTTATTTCTCTTCATGTAATCGGCTAAAGCTTTTTTGGCTGCAACATACGCATAACTTTTAGCCCCAGCCGCAGATGCCGCGGAGCCGTGCACCGTTCTCCAGTGATACAATATCTTCGGGATATGATGAATGCTATCGGTTTTATCCATGACCCTTAACACAAGATCATAGTCTTGGCTGCCATCGTACCCCTTTCTGAATCCCCCGATTTCATCAATAATCTTCTTATTATAAACACCAAAATGGCATGTGTACATGCAGGATAAAAATGTATCCTGAGACCAATCAGGTTTAAAGAATGGATCTCTTCGGTTACCTTTCATATCAATTTTGTCCTCATCGCTATAAACCATATCTGCATCGCGATTGTTCTGAAGATACTTGACGGCTTCATACAGAGAATCTGGCGAAAGTTCATCATCGTGGTCAAGTAAGCCGATATATTCGCCGGTAGCAAGGGATAGCGCCTCATTAGAATTCCCGGAGATGCCTTTGTTTTCGGGCAGGAATTTGACTTTTATTCTGGGATCCTTCTTTGCGTAAGCTTCGAGGCATTTTCTGACATCCTTTTTTGTGGATGCATCGGCAAGACAGAGTTCCCAGTTATCATATATTTGCTTTATGACCGATTCTATCGCCGATTCAATCCATGCCACATCGGGATTATAAACAGGTGTTACAATACTGATTGTTGGCTGATATTCGAAGTGCTTTATTTCGTTTTTGTATTGCTCAAGTTTTGCTGCAGTTGGTTCATTTTTTAGTATCCAAAGGTCATAGCTGCTTTTTAATCCGATATCTGCAAATGCTTGAAATCCAATACTTCCATTGATAGGTTCGTTATCGTAATACAGTGCTAATTCGGGTAAGGTAATTGATTCATTGTACCAAACTGCTGCACCGGGTTCTTTTTTCGATATCAATTCGAAGAAAAATGTAATTCCCTTGCTATCCTTTATTGGCTTAAATCGAAATGATGTATAATCATTGTCTTGAATCCTGTGACCTTTTACGGTTGTTTTTCTCAGTATCTCACGGTCGGTATTTGTGATACAGAGGGTGAGGTCTGAATTAAGCCTATTATTTGTTGCCGTATAAATTTTAATCTCGTTTAAATTGTCCGATAAGAATGTAAATTTTCCGAACAGCCTTTTTTCAAGAGACAATGGAGCATAGGGAGAAGCTGGATTTGTTTTTACAATCGGTACTTTAGAAGCATTGATATTGTTTTTATATAGTCTCTCGTTGAGTTTATACAAAAAAGCATCGAAACCATCATTTGCAATTAACCTGATGCCTGTCATCGCAAGATCATATGCATGCCTTTTTTTTGTGGTATGCGGAAATATAGTATCTATCAATTTTTGATATTTTGTTAATAATTGCCATGTAGTGCTGTTGTAAATATCATTTAATTTTCTATTATTTTCAGCTATTAAAGAATTCAGGTTTTGGATATAGTCGTCTTTATTCCTGACCGTGGTCTCCAAGCCGCTAATATAGTCGTCTTTATTCCTGACCGTGGTCTCCAAGCCGCTAATATAATCGTCTTTATTCCTGACCGTGGTCTCCAAGCCGCTAATATAGTCGTCTTTATTCCTGACCGTGGTCTCCAAGCCGCTGATATAGTCGTCTTTAATCTTGACAGTGGTCTCCAAGCCTTCTATATAATTATCTTTTTCTTGAACAGCAGTTCCAAGGATTTGTATGTGTTCGGTTTTATCCTGGATCACAGCTTCCGTATTACCTGCCAAAACTTCAAAAATGAGCGTTTCAAGCACATGATATCTTGATCGGTCTATTCTGCTCTTAGTTTTAAAATCAACTTTGGGTAATGTTCCCTGTCTGCCGATTAAGAATATTGTTCGATACGAAGGGCTCAATGTATCGCCAAGTTGTGAAAAATTCTCGTTATAAAATCTGTACACTCTGCTTATATTTTCAACAGGAATGCTGTATTTATATGAATAAAATATAAAAAGTTGCATTAAAAGCCAATTAGATATGTTATTTGTTGCTATAGATAGATACTCAAATCCATTGGTTTTTAAAAAATCTTCAAGTTTTTTTTTGGAAGGCAATCCATTTTTTATATGCTCGGAAAGCCATGGATGGTCGTTACCCGTAAGTTTATGGAAAAATTCGTTTACCTTTATCTCAGCTTCCGCTGCCTTTTCGGAATGAAAAGGCGCTCCCAGTATAACAAAATTTTTACTGATTCTAAGCATTTCTGATAATGTGCTCTCCCGATTGTCAGGGGATATATGCTCAAAAAGGTCTGAAGAAACCACTACATCAAAGGTGCGGTCTTTGAAAGGAGCGCTTATAATATCGCCTACAAAATAATTTTGTTCGTTAAATTCAGATTTTCGGATGTCGAGAACATATAAGTCATCATCTTCCTGAAGGAAATCCTCCAGATGCCCGCTCCTTCCACCGATATCTAAAATTTTTAACCTTTTATTTTTTCGCAAAAGATTAATCAAATCACTTATTATTTTGTTCCTCGTGTACAGGTCGAAAGGTAGATCGAGCCTTTCATTTAACATATTCCCACCTGCAAGGAATATAACAAATTCCATAATCTTTGATTTCGCCATCGGTTACTTTAAATGTAAACCTCTTTTCATGATGATCGTATGGATTAACACATGCAAAATCATAAACAGCAGCAGTGAACAGATATGTTCCTTTCAATAGCGGCAGAGCATCAATAATATATTCCACTATTCCCTCTCCTTTGACGCTCTTTATTACTTTATTATGGAATTTTGTGTTGGGCCCGGTAATATGAACTCCATCATTTCTATGAATCGCAATCCCAAAAACTGGCTTTTCTATTTTGGTTTTTGCAAAATATTTTATCCTGACTATCAGGGGTTCCCCCGTCCTAAAAATATATGTCTCATCCCCATTTTTAGCAAAGAATTTTACCTCGGTAATCTCTACTTCCCTCGACCCCCATCTATCCTGAACCGAATTTTGCTGGGTTTCTATCCCTTCGTGCGGCGTTACCTCCTTTATAATTATTTTTTCAGTGATTTGCTCAACCTTTTTTTCATGCTGTTTTTTCAACGTCGATTCTTCTTTAATGCGCATATTAACGTGGTAATCACTGACAACCTTCTCGCTATACCCTATGGAACCAATTTGCCCCTGATTCAGCAGTATAGACCTCTCACACAATTGCTTCACGGTCTCCATTCCATGTGACACAAACACAATAGTCTTCCCCTCCCTCCTGAACTCATTGATCTTATCATAGCACTTTCCCTGGAAGGCTTCATCTCCAACTGCCAGCGCCTCGTCTATAAGTATTATATCAGGCTCGATGGATATAGCGGTAGAGAACGCCAGCCTTGCATACATCCCGCTTGAAAAGTTCTTTAGCCTGGCATTCCTGAACTTTTCCAGTTCTGCAAAATCGAAAATATCGTTTATTCGTTTCTTTATCTGTGCCCTGCTCATTCCCATAATCGAGCCGTAGAGATAAACATTCTCCGAAGCTGTGAGCTCGGGCTGGAATCCCACGCCCAGTTCCAGAAACGGCGCTATCCTGCCGTTCACCGTCACACTGCCGCTGTCCGGATACAGCACGCCTGCGATTACCTTCAGCAGCGTGCTCTTCCCGCTTCCGTTTTCCCCGATGATGCCAATGGTTTCTCCTCGCTTTACCGAGAAGCTTATATTGCGCAGCGCCCAGAACTCCTCGTAGCCGTATCTGTTGCCCTTGAAAAGACCCGCGATGTTCTCATATACGGTTCGCTTTTTCTCATGAGGTATCTTGAAGCATTTTGAGATGTTTTCGATTACTATGGCGTCCACTTCTTCTTTTCTTTGTTTCGATACCTGGAACATGCCTATACCTCCTCGGCGAACCTGCGGGAGAGTTTTTTAAATACCGCTGTTCCTATAAAAAATAGCAAGAGGCCGAATAAGAGAACAATACCGAAATCAGAAATTTTTGGAATGGTTCCGTTCAGAAATATATCTCGGTACATATTGATCAATCTCGTTATCGGGTTAAGCATATAATAAAACTCGTACTTTGCAGGCACAAGGGATAGAGGATAAATGATGGGAGATAGGAAAAACCCCACCTGGAGCACCACATCCCATATCTGGTTCAGGTCTCTATAGTAAACATATAATGAAGCAAGGATAAGGCTGATGCCATAAACTATCAAGAAATACATCAGTTGGATTATCGGGAACATTAGAGCTGTGGCTGAAATCCCTGCCCCCAATATCACTAACAAAGGTATGAGGACTAAAAACTCAAGTGTCGAGCTTATTAAACTGGATATTGCCGTACTGAGAGTCAGTATTTCCCTAGGGATATAAATTTTAGTAACAAGGCTCGATTTCCCGACAATAGAGCTAATGGCTGTTGTTGTCCCGATAGCGAAAAAGCGCCATGCAAGAATGCCTGTCAACAGATACACAACAAAATTCTCCTGGCTTTTAAAGATGTTGCTGAACACAAAATATAACACAAGCATCATCAGCAGAGGATTAAGCATCGACCATGCAAACCCCAGCACCGAGCTTGAGTATTTTGCTTTGAGGTCGCTAATCACAAGGTTCTTTATCAATTCTTTATATCCGAACAAGTACATATTCATTGAAGGTATTCCTTATCAATAAGATAGTTTCTCAAAGCTGATTCCCAGCTCTCCATCTCAAAACCATATTTTTTGAGCTTGATGCCAACAAGTGGAGAATACATCGGTCTTTTTGCTTTTGATTGCAGGATATCGGTCTTCGTTGGAGATAAACTGGCTTCCATTCCTGCGGCATCAAAGATTGCTTTTGCGAACTCATACCATGAAGATTTGCCGCTATTGGATACATGATATATCCCAAAAGGAAGATTTTTTATCAATATGTTCCTTATCATATCAGCCGCATCTCTTGTATACGTTGGGGACATAACCATATCATCCACAACTCTAATCTCCTCATTGTTGTGAGCCTTTTTTATCATCGTCTCGATAAAGTTCCCGCCCTTGCCGCTTGCGCCTGCAATTCCGAAGAGACTTGAGGATCGTATTATATAGTGTTTTTCCAGCGTGTTTCTGACAAAATATTCACCAGCGAGCTTACTGTTTCCATACACATTTAATGGATTCGGGATATCATTTTCTGTATAGGGGTGTGCTTTTAGACCATCAAAGATATAATCGGTGCTGATATGCGCCAAGGTTGCATTCAAATCCTTGCATATCAGTGCTATATTCCTTGCACCCAGCGCGTTTACAGCGAAAGCTATGTCAGCAAGGTCTTCAGCATCATCCACCCTGACATAAGCTGCGCAGTTGAGCACAACGTCAGGATGTACTTTTTTTAAAGTTTTTTTAGATAATCTAAAATCTGCGACATCGATGTCGGCATGGGTGAGAGGTATTACCTCATATTCTGTATTAAATGTCCTTACAAGATCAGAACCCAGTTGCCCATTTGCACCAATTATGGCAATTTTCATGACCAGAATCCTCTGTTCTCCCTGGCAAGCCTCTCCTTAAGCGGTCTCCACCACGGGTGATTGTTCCTATACCAGTCTGCCGTTTTCGCAAGCCCAGCCTCTAAATTTACCTTCGGCGCCCAGCCAAGCCCATCTCTGATTTTAGTGTTATCCAGAGCATATCTGTAATCATGTCCGGGTCTATCCTTAACGAATTTTATGTAACTTTCATCTTTCCCTAATAATTTCAGGATTATCCTGACAATATCGATATTCCTTTTTTCGCTCTCGCCACCCAGATTGTAAACCTCACCAGCTTTTCCACGGTCCAATATCGCCGCTATGCCTTCGCAGCAATCCCCAACAAAAATCCAATCTCTAACATTTTTCCCTTCGCCGTACACAGGTATTTGTTTATCTTCCAGCAGATTGGTTATTGTAAGCGGAATAAACTTCTCTGGATATTGATAATAGCCATAATTGTTGGAAGGTCTTGCTGTGGTTACAGGCAGACCATACGTTTCGTGATATGCTCTTATTATTAAGTCTGCAGAAGCCTTGGTAGCCGAATACGGTGAATTGGGAAGCAGGGGTAAACTCTCAACGAACTTGCCGCTCTCACCAAGTTCCCCGTACACCTCATCGGTAGAAATATGCACAATTTTTTTAATGCTACTGTTCCTGCACGCTTCAAGAAGGGTTGCTGTCCCTTCGATATTTGTGGTAATAAAAGGCATTGGGTCAAGTATCGACCTATCAACATGGCTTTCGGCAGCGAAATTGACCAAATAATCCACATCCTTAAGCTGATCGGATACCAGGTTTTTATCCTCTATCCTGCCATGGACAAATCTATATCTGTCATTTTTCTCTATATCTTTCAGGTTGTGGGGATTTCCTGCATATGTTAACGTATCAAGATTTATTATTTCATGCTGTGTATTCTTCAGTAAATAATGAACGAAGTTCGAGCCAATAAAACCGCATCCGCCCGTTACAAGAATTTTCATTATTCCATCCTGAAAGGACTTCTCGGGTTGCCCTCGTATCGTATTTCATCCACTTTCTCTTTTTTCCCCCAGCCGGCGTAAAGCTTATTGGGAAGGTTTATTACAATGCCAGATCTATCGCCAATATTTTTATAAGCATGCACTATTCCTGGGGGCACTATTACTATTTTGGGATTATTCTCACCTACGTCCAAGCTCATTTTATTGTTATATGTTTCAGACTTTTTTCTATTATCCCAGAGCACAAGCTTGAAAATCGAAGGCCCCATAAAACAGAAATAATCCGTTTGCTCTGAATGCTCGTGAGGTCCTCTAACAATACCTGGATATGTAAGCGATATGTAAGACATCTCGGGGAAGAGCTCTTCATCGATCAAATCTTTCCTGAAAAGTTCTATCAGCCAGCCTCTATCATCCACATTTTTTATTAAGTCTTTTATAATTATGCCGTTAATCTCACCAATCTTGAAATTGCTCATAAAGGGTTACGCCCCTTTATGACGTATAGGGGTATGGCGCATACCCCTTCCCGAGTCACGCCTCGGGAGGGCGTGTTCGGGTATGGCGTGCCATACCCGTCGTTTGAGAACCGAAACATCGGTTCACGCTGTGTTGGGGTATGCAAAGCATACCCCGCGTTTGATGGAACTTTTCCAAAGTTCCTTGATAAAACTTTCTTAAAGTTTTTCATACCTCTATCTCCGAATAATCCCCTATCATCAATCTAAGTGCTTTATGACCGGTATGGTTTTTTAAAACTTTTGCATCCTTTCCAAGTAAACTGTCCTCCAGCCTCTCTATTCCTTTGACCTGAACGTTATTGAGAATGACACAATGTTCAATGGATGAATCGGAAATATTAGTATTATCTCCTATACTGGTATACGGTCCTATGAAGGAGTTCTCAATATGAGCGTTCTTACCTATCGCTACAGGACCGCGGATTCTGCTGTTTACAACAACGGTACCCGTGTCGATTTTTATCCTTCCTGTAACTTTACTTTTATTATCCAGGCTCCCATTTATTTCATTTTTAACATATTCATCCAGAACGATACTGTTTGCTGTTAAAATATCATCCTTTTTCCCTGTATCAAGCCACCAGGAGTTGAGAATCTCGCTTTTAACATTGCATCCCATATTGATTAATTCCTGTATGGCATCCGTAATCTCAAGTTCATTGCGCAATGAAGGTTTTATTCTCTCAATAGCTTCGTGGATTCTTGGAGAAAATATATACACCCCCACCAATGCTAAATTACTGGGGGGTTCTTTTGGTTTTTCTATGAGTTTGATGACATTTCCTTTTTTATCTAATACCGCTACCCCGAAACTGCCTGGATTTTCAACTTCTTTGAGTAATATCAAAGCGTCCAGTTTTTCCAGGTTAAATTTATCCACAAGATTATTTATCCCTTTTCCGAGAAGGTTATCCCCCAGGCACATTACGAATGATTCGTTTCCCAGGAAATTTCTCGCAGTTTTTACAGCATGAGCCAGACCAAGAGGTTCTTGAGGCATATATGTAACTTTTATTCCCCACGGAGAGCCATCTTTTACGTAGTCTTTGACATATTCACCTGTCTCAGGTGCAATTATTATACCTGTATCCTTTATTCCCGCCTGGGATGTTTGGTCGAGGACATAACCAAGAATAGGTTTATTAGCCACGGGAATAAGTTGCTTCGCTGTGGTGAAGGTTAAAGGTCGCAGTCGAGTTCCTTTGCCGCCGCTTAATATTAAAGCTTTCATAAATAATTGTCTAATTCAGCAGTTTATTATTTAAAAGTACTCTGTCCGGATGACCATGGATCTTAGCCCATGTTTGTACGAATATATTAATCCCATCTTTATTTATCGGGTAGTTAGATCTCTTGGCTATCATTTTTGGGATACCCCGAATGGCATCAATTTTGGATCGCAGGATTATATTAGCATGTCCATTTAAAATATAGAATGGTATCACCGCGATGTTCCTGCCAATAATCCAGGGCAGAGAGGTGATCAGCAATTGAGTGGGAAAATTTTTAAAAGAGTTCCAGATTATGTTCCTATTCCCATAATAAATGGTATAGTTACTTGCATAACCTCCTGTTCCACCATGAATGTGATAAACTACAGCATGTGGGACATAGAGGCACTTCCATCCTGCAAGCCTTCCCCTGAATGCCAGGTCAGCATCTTCCATATATGCATAAAAATCTTCATCAAATAATCCAATTTCTTCAAGCATCGCTTTCCGATAAATAGCAGCGCCTGCGCATGGACCAAATACTTCCTCGACAGATTCATATTGTCCCACGTCACGCTCGAACATACCTCTATCCCAGCATGCCCCGCTTCTTGAAATGCAGATACCTGTAGAATTTATGAATTCAGGATTCTTCATAAAAAGCATCTTCGATGCACACATCCCTATGTTTTCTCTGGAAGTTAAAGCTTTTACCAGTTCTTCTAACCATTGAGCTGAGACCGCTGTATCGTTGTTCAACGTCGCTATCAGTTCCCCATTCGCGGCTTTTATCCCGATATTAATCCCTTTTGCAAATCCTGCATTTTCTTTGTTAGCAATTATTTTAACGGATGGGAATTCTTTCCTTAGATATTCTATGGAGTCGTCACTTGATGCATTATCCACAAGAATAATTTCAACGTCATGATACGATTGAGCCAGCAGGGAAGAAAGACATTTCTCTAAAAATGCCCTGCCATTATAATTGACTATTATAACCGAAACCAGAATGTTCATATTTTAGCAACCGGCATTGCTGCTTCAATTTCTTTTGTAATCTCATTCAGAAAGATATCTAAATCAAATTTCCTGGATTGTTCGATACATTTTTCTTTATACTTAAATGGTGCTCTGGAGACGATATTTATGGCGTTAACAATCTCGGATACAGCTGGAGTGACAAGTAATCCCGTTGAGCCGTCCACAATGGTTTCTAAACATCCGCCTTCTTTCATACAAACAACCGGTTTTCCAGAAGCCATAGCCTCAACAGGCGCCATCCCAAAATCCTCGTCAATGGATGTAATTATGAATCCTTTGCAACGCGCATATAGTTGTATTAATTCTTCCTCCCGCACTGTGCCAAGCAATTTCACGTTATCAGGTAGATTTTTCTGCAGGCTGGTTGCGTACGCAGATGCATGATCTGCCTCGGCATATCCACCTACAATCAGCAATCGTTCCTCTGATAATTGCCTGAAAGCTTCGATCTGTAATTCCACACGCTTTTCAGGATACAGGCGATTTACAGATAGCCAGAAATCCCCATAATATTCAAATCTGAATCTGGACACATCGATGGGGGGATAAATTACCTTCGAAGTTCTGTTCAGATATTTTTTAATTCGTTTTTGAGTGCTGATAGAATTAGCTACGATCCGACAAACCTTGGTCATATAATATTCATACAGCCGCCTATATAATTTCACCCAGAATTGGAACAATATAGAATTAAAAAATAACTGCCTCTCCAGGAAAACATCGTATAGATCATAAAAAGCCCTCACCGGCGTATGACAATAGTACAGATTCGGCTTATGCCTTCTCGCAGCAAAATGCGCCCAGTTGCCAGAAAAAATAAAAAAATCATATTCCTTTGAAAAATCGCACAGTGCAAATCTTAAAGATGCAGAGATTTGCTTGAGCTGAGGTATTTTGATTGTTCTGCCAAGGCTTATGATGGTAACATCCTCAAACCCCATCTTATTAATAGCATCCTCATCCACATCCGTGGTAATCACATCCGCACCAAGCCCGCGGGCAAGGCTAAGCACCAGCTTCTCGCCGCCGCCGATTGCTCCGATGTAGTCATGTAAAATTGCGATTTTCATCATTCTTATGTTCTCATCGATTTTAATAAATGTTCTTCGTACATGCATGATGCCTGTCTGACTATCCTGTCCCAATCATATTCCTGGGCAGCATCCATAGCGGACGCAGCCAGCTTTTCACGAAATACGTCATTCCCGATTAATGTGCTTATAGCACTGCCAAGTTCTTCCGCATCAAGGTTCACCACCAAGCCGGTTTTTTCGCTAACAAGCGAAGAGGCGGCGTTGCGCTCTCCTTTGACCGTGATGACAGGAACCCCGCAAGCAAAAGCCTCTATTACCACCATTCCGAACCCTTCGCGGCTGGAGGGCAGCACCAGTATTTTTGAGGACTTGATCCTCGCTATCACCTCCTCATAACCCATGAACCCAAAGAACCTGACGTTACCCAGAAGTCCATGCTCCACAGCAAGCCCGGCAAGCTTTTCGTTCTCAGGTCCATCGCCTATGATGTGGCATTTAACATCTGGTATAGTTTCCTTAACATAACCCACAGCTTGAAGCAATACATCCACGTTCTTCTCCCTGATAAGCCGCCCTGTAAATATTATATCGCATTCATCGGGTGATGGCATTATTTCGGCAATCCTTTTTAATTCGATACCGTTTGGTATGATATGTACGTTTTCATCCTTGACCCCGAGTAACCTGAGATTCCTTTTCGTCAAAGCCGACACCGCGATTGACATATAAGGCAATTTCGATGCAAAAAATTCTACTACCTTCCCAAAAAAACCCCACCACCCTAAATATTCATACCAGTAATCCCCCCACACCTCATGCCACGTGGTTATCATAGGAGTTCTCCTGAGAATCGATACGAGTTTCACGGTAAAACATGAAAAATACGGGAATGCGCTGACATCAATCACATCATATTTTTCTCTAATCAGAGGAAGGAAAAGCTTAAATGAGAATATTACCGCCTCGGGAATTGAGCGCCTGCCGTTAACGTATAGCTCCATCCGCCTGCAAACGCCGTGCAGCACCATGCCTTCGTTCTTTATCATATCGCCGCCTTCCCACCACTTAACCCCAAAAACATGGACTTCGTTACCCTCTTTTGCAAGCCTTTTTCCAAGTTCGTATATACGTTTCTCTGCGCCCCCTTTTACCCAGGGATAAACAGCATCGTAGACGAAAGCGAGTTTCATAAAACTTTCCTAAAGTTTTTCATGTATCCTTTTTTTCTAACATAAAAATGCTGATAATGAGCGCTGAAAAGATTATCTGGATGCCGAGCGCAGCGAGCACCATGGAGATTACTGCATTTCCCACTTCTGAAAGGGAACCATATCCTGAGGAGATCCATTTGAAGAGAATATTTGAACCTAAAACTATCCCTGCGAAGAACAATAATAACCCGAGCACAAGCCCGAGTTCAAGAGAATGATAATCCAGGATTTTTGCGGTCAATCCGTCTTTCTCTATTTTATTATGAATTATTCCGTAAACTTTCATATAACTGCCCGTAGCTATCATCTGCGTTCCTATTATCGCAAGCATGCTGCCCAGAATGAAGGAATGGAGTCCGGTTATCTCCACATTGCCCCGCAGCCGCAGGGCAAGGGTCATAAATGCGCCGAGTGCGAATAATAATAAACCCGGAAAGTAGAAAAAGGGGGTTGGATTATAAAGCATCATGAAGCGCAGATGCCGCCATCCATCGCCCCAGGAGTGGAGCTTGGAAGGTGTTTGTCTTGGATAATAGGTGATAGGTACTTCGGTTATTCGAAGTTTTTTCTTTGCAGCTTCAATTATCATTTCGCTTGCAAATTCCATCCCTTCGCTTTTCATATCAAGCTTTTCATAAGCGTCTCTTGTTATGGCGCGCATACCGCAATGGGCGTCGCTCAATTTTGTTTTAAAAAGCCAGTTCAGGGTTCCTGTCAACAAAGGATTCCCGATGTACCTGTGCAGCCAGGGCATGGAGTTTTTCTTGATTTCCCCCTTCAACCGTGTGCCCATGACGAAGTCGGCTTCGCCTGAAAGCAGGGGTTTTAATAACCCGGGCATCTCTTTCAGGTCGTAGGTATCGTCGGCATCAGCCAGTATAAGATATGTTCCTTTAGCATGCCTGATACCTTCCAAGTAGGCGCTACCGTATCCGTTTTTTTGAGGAATTATAATTTTAGCTCCCATCTTTCTGGCGATATCCCTTGAATTATCTGTGGAATTATCTGATACTATTATTTCCCCTTCCAGTCCCTCCTGCATTAAGGTCGATTTAGCTTTACTAATGACGGCCCCGATTGTTTTTTCCTCGTTCATGCAGGGGATTATAACAGATACCGGACTCATGATACTCAAGATGCCATGATGTCTAAAAACCTTTTCTGCCAGTTCGCTCTTATGTTAAATTAAATCCACCTGAAGCCTTCTCCCATCCAGCACGTCCTGTTCACTGACCGCTACCATTTTTGATACATTGGCGTTCTGGATGATATAATCACCCGAGGGTTTAGTGCCGTATTTGCCTCCCTGTGTAGAGTATGGGACTTTAATCTCATAGTTCCCGTTCATTGCAACCGCCCGCTGGGTATAGACGAACGTCCTGCCCTGATTGGTCATGACATTCAGAGTTACTTTAACCTCCCCATCGCCTGCGCGCCCTGAGAGCGTAGCCCCTGGCACATACTCAAAAATTTTTACATATTTTATATCCGGGTTCCTGATGGCAGTGGTATTCGATTCATAAATCAGGCGATAATGGCTTAACCCATCCCCGTCAAAAACGTGGAGTCTTGATAACATCGTTGCGAAGAAATTGCCATTTTCATTATTTACGCTGCGTATCGGTGCCCCATCTGAAGTTCCATAATAATCCAGAGGATCCCTGCCGGCAAGCATTGCTATCGAGCTGAATTTCAGTTTAAGCATCTGGGCATCTGTTACTATAAAACGGACTTTCCTTTTGTTAAGTATGTCATCTGCTGCTTTTTCATCTGGCGTTATTAAAAAGTGCGCTGCGTCATCGATACCGGTTTGGAAATTATTAGATACCACGGGTCGCTGCGAGAGATATAAAATCCAGTTGCCGTAATCCCACCAGCTCATCACTCCGTATTCGGCGGGTTTGTCGGGGGCATAATAGTAACTCGTTGGCGGCGAATTGTCCTTCAGCCATTTAAACGAATCCCGCAAATCCTGGTCAGGCGCAGCTATGCCTTCTGCATAGTATTTTATGATGGGGATATTGGGGGCAGTGAGAAGAAAAAGCAGTGATATACCAATTATTAGCCCTTTATTGGTTTCTGAATTATATTGCCGCTGCTTTTTTCGTTTTTTCTTGGGAGTTGTTGCCTCTTTCTCCTCTACATGTGCGAATTGTTTTGCTGCAGCAATGATAAAATATGCTGAAAATATTGCAACATTTACAGCAAATAAATAGATAAACCGCCTCTGTAGAATCGTAAGCACCAGTACAATTAAAGTCCAGACGATTAAAAATACCGCCTTGAAGGGATATTTTTCCTTCGTGGTTTTATAAATAAAATATATGAAAGAAATTAAAGCGATGAAAAAGCTGAGGGTAAAGGCTCTCCAGACATTATCTAAGGTAAATCCGCCTTCGGGAGTATTAAAAAGCGGCAGTGCCTCCTCTATTGTAGCAAGTATCCCTCCGCCGAAAAGATACTGTATCCCGTTGGTCAATGACTGATAAAACTGTGGGGAAAGGATTTCAAGGGAAAATACCGCTGCGATAAGTATTAAAAATAATAATAACAGGTTGTACCACCATTTTTTGAACTGCAGTCGTTGCATTACACCGAGCAACACGCATAAGAAAAAAAATACTGCAAGGAATCCGACATGGAAGAGGGAAGGTAAGTAAGAATTAAAAATGTCAAATCCCATGCCCTGAGATACGGCTACAGGTGTTATGATCAACAGGGAAACAAGAAATGCCGTGGCTCCTGTTATAATAAGGTAATCAGAACTGCGTTCCAACCTCCTGTCTATTATGAATTGAATAAGAATATATATTCCTATCAGTCCAATAAAAATAGATGCCCCCTCCCATGTGAACAGTGAGATTGCTAATGCAATACCTGTAAGTGCTGGATATGATGAATTTTTTATTATGTCAGTTTTAAAATTGCGAAAGGATATATTGTTTTTTTGCAAATGTTCCAGTGCAATAATTAATAAAAGATAGTCAGCGGTGGAAATTAACGTCTCAGCTACATGATGGTCTGCGTATCCAAGAAATGAAACATACACATGAGCAGGGGTTATTGCAAAGATGCCAGCGCTTATGAGACCCACACGCCAGTCAAAGAGTTTTTGTGTAATTAAGAATACGAGGTATACTGTTAATACACCAAGCAGGAGCGGGATGAATGCTGCCGTCGCCTCTATTGTATAAAATGACGGGCTGCCGACTCCTACCATGAGCGCAATCAGGGCTGTAAACTGGTCGTATAGCGGCGCCCAGCCAATTCTTGCGCCATAAGGGAAGTTGATGTACGAATCAAATGATAAGGTGCTTGGAAAATTAGCAACCGTGGCTAATATGCGCCGGGCGTGATAATAAGTATCTGCTCCCAATAAGGTTACGCCCCCGTTGGAAAAAACAACCGGAAAAACCCACAACCTGACAGCCAGAGCAAGAAGCAGTATCAAAATCAGGAATTTATTTTTGTTTTTTTCTGCGAAAAGCGTATTCATACGGTGACCTGCAAGGTCTAATATCTTATAAGTATAAAAGATTTGTTTGCCCTTTTACCAAAATGATTATGCTTGCCGTAAACAATAACCAAGCAAGCGATGAAAGGTAAAACCATCAAAAGAATATCAGGAAGAGTATGGAAATTCGGCGATAACATCGATACCGATGTCATCATCCCGGGAAAATACCTGCGCACCACTGATATGAGCGTATTCGCAACTCATGCCATGGAAGGGATCGACCCTTCTTTCTCAAAAAAAGTGGAAATCGGCGATATAATCGTTGCCGGCAGGAACTTCGGATGCGGCTCATCCAGAGAACAGGCGGTGCTGGCGTTAAAGCATGCAGGTATTTCATGTGTCGTGGCAGAATCCTTCGCAAGAATATTCTTCCGGAATGCCATCAATGTGGGCTTGCCGATTATCGAGGCAACGATAGATTGCCATGAAGGAGATATTATCGAAATAGATCTTGCAGAAGGGCTTGTGGAACATGAACACAAAACATATCCTGCTCAACGACTTCCCGATTTCCTGCGGGAGATATTGGCTGATGGCGGGCTTGTGGAACATCGAAAAAAAGGTAGCGTATGATATTTCCTGCGGATTATAAAAGCGTGGGAGTAACAAGGGCAGACCCGACGCAGCGTATAGGATGCCCCATATATTTTACAACAGAATACCTGATTGCAGACCTTCCTTCGGGCTTTACAATCTATAGTGTAAAAAGTGAAGGCGAGGGGCTGCTTAAAAAACTTGTTTCACTTGAGCTTATGGCAAAAGGTAAAGAGATAAAGAAATTCGAGGAAAAACTTGATTCCCACGATAGAACGAGGCTTATTGAATCTGCCATTTTGATGTGCAAAGGAAACGTAAACACCGTTATTTTTGAAGGCATGGACAGGCATATCACTTTCGTGCAGGATCCAAGCCTTCACGAGGTTATGGAGATAGAGGTTATAGATATTTCCCCTCCTGAGCCGCCGTGGCTTGCCTTTGCCGTACAGAGGCTTGTAAGGAGCGGCATACTGGGCGAACTCAACATAAGATTTACCACAAAACTGATCGACCTCCATAAATTTGAGGGCAAAAAAATGGTCTTCCCGTGCTATGCTTCAGAACTCAAAGGAAAATATATCGACACAGATACCGATATCGAGGATAATTCCACACTTGTTGGATGCGACATCTCAAAACAGATTTTTGAACTCAGGTTTCCCAGCCTTTCATACAGGCACATCAACATGTGCCCTCTCAAAACAGAACTCTACATGCCAACAAAACCATTTATCACACGCTGCTGCCAGAGCAAGAAATCGGGTATGGTGAACATCAACGGTATAGACGGAGCCGTAGTGCACTGGGGAGCATCGGAATACGATATTGTTGATGCAATCCGGATGCTTGTGAAGGTTTTAAAAGGTAATAAGGAAGACAGGAAATAATTCTTAAAATGAAGCTCGCAATTGCTCCCGGTGATGGTATCGGTAAAGAAGTTATACCTGCGGCTCTCTCCGTACTGGATGCTTTTGGTCTAGATATAGAAAAAATTCCTCTGGACATCGGTTACGGCAGATGGGAAAGGACAGGAAGCGCGCTCAGCGATGATGATATGGACACCATAAAGGGATGCGATTGCGTACTGTTCGGGGCAATCACCACCCCGCCTGATCCCGGTTATAAAAGCGTGCTGATGCGCTTGCGCAAGGAACTTGACTTATATGCGAACATAAGACCCTTTGCACCTCTCACAAATGTCAAGGTACCATGCGGCGCAGAATTCGATTTTGTTATAGTAAGGGAGAATACCGAGGGCATGTATTCGGGCGTGGAGGAAATCCATGAGAACGTGGCGTACACTACGAGGGTTATCACACGCAAGGGCAGTGAAAGGATTGCAGAACGTGCCTGTTTGCTTGCGAAAGACAGGAAAAATGAGCTGACCATTGTCCATAAAGCAAACGTACTGAAATCGGATTCTTTTTTCCGGGATGTCTGCATAGGTGTTGTAAAGAAAAATGGCGTCTCTTATAATGAAATGCTTGTCGATGCCATGGCGTATGATTTGATTCTGCATCCCCAGAAATACGATGTAATACTGACCACGAATCTTTTCGGGGATATCCTGAGCGATGTGGCTGCAGCCATTGTGGGCGGGCTTGGTTTATGCCCGAGTGCTAACATAGGCGATAGATTCGCACTGTTCGAACCCATACACGGCAGTGCCCCGGATATAGCAGGGAAAGGCGTTGCCAACCCGATTGCTGCCATACTGAGCGTTAAGATGATGTTTGAATGGGCTGGATGGGAAAAGGAAGCAGGGTCGATCTGGAGAGCGGTGAACAGCGTTCTTCAGGAAGGGATTACGACGCCAGACATTGGAGGTACATATACAACACAGGACGTAGCGGATGCAATCGCAAGATGTGTTTCAAATGCATAGGAAGATTTTTAATAGCCCCGGGTATTAACTTAATGGAATTGCTCGAAAAAGGGGTGGGCATTCCATTGCAGGGTGTTGATAAAAAATGGCTGGGAATAAAACGTGCGGAGGGCGTGCCCTCAGGATTTCGGTGGGAATAACGGCGCTGGTGTTGCTGTTGGCGGGAGGGGCGAGCGCGCGGTTCATCAACGACAATGCAACAGGCGGGGACTGCACCTCTATTGGTACGTGGAATGCCGCATCGAAGATCTGCACGCTGACAACTGATTTAACCGCAACAATAGAGATAGATAGCGACGGCATAACCCTTAACGGCAATGGTCATACAATAGCGGGAAGCAACTATACAGGGAACGGGATTTATCTTTCAGGAAGAAACGGCGTCACGATAAAGAATACGAATGTCAGGAACTTTTCCTCCGGCATCTATCTGGCCTCTTCCAGCAACAACACGCTGAGCGGCAACAATGCCTCGAACAACATATACGGCATTTATCTAAATTCTTCCAGCAACACTATCCTAATTAATAACACTGCAAACTCGAACGGCATTGTAAGCTTCGCGACCGCGATGTGGTGGGGCGATGGCATTGATATAGAGTATTCCAGCAACAACACGCTTAGCGGCAACAGTGCCTCGAACAACGTATACGGCATTTATCTGGGTTCTTCCAGCAACAACACTTTGAGCGGCAACACTGCTAACTCGAACGAGAATTACGGCATCTATCTGGGTTCTTCCAGCAACAACACTCTGAGCGGCAACACTGCTAACTCGAACAGGTATGGCATCAGCTTCTACTTTAATAACAATACCCTGAGCGGCAGCACCGGCATCTATCTAAGTTCTTCCAGCAACAATATCCTAATTAATAACACTGCAAACTCAAACGGCGTTGTAGAGTCCTCGAGGTGGTGGGGCGATGGCATTGGTATAGAGTATTCCAGCAACAACACTCTGAGCGGCAACACTGCTAACGGGAACGTATACGGCATTGATCTGGCGTATTCCAGCAACAACATCCTAACCAATAACACTGCAAACCAGAACTTCCGCGCTGGCATCTATCTGGGTGGTTCCAACAATGCCATTTCAAACAACATCTTCAACAACTACAATAATGCTTATACCGACGCTCCAAACAAATGGAACACAACTAAAACATCAGGTACAAACATCGTCGGTGGCCCCTACCTCGGCGGCAATTTCTGGGCGAACCCAAGCGGCACAGGCTTTAGCCAGACCTGCACCGATGCGGATGGAGATGGGATATGCGATTTGCCATATACGCTCTATAGTAGCAATATTGATTACCTGCCGCTAGCACCTGCCCTGGACTTAGTCTTCGCCACAAGCCCAAATAGTAGAATTGCGCAGATAGGCGTGCCTATTACTTTATACCTGTCAATTATCAATGGCGGAACAGCAACTGCAACCAACGTGAGTATCTCACAAGCCTCCAATCTGCCTGCAATAATACACTACCAGCCATGGGATGGAAGCAAAACATTCACAGGTGTGCCTGACACGCCAGTGAATATAATTGGAGGAGAAACAGTTCACTTTGTATTAACTATCGATGTAACGGCATTGTTTCCAAGTTCGCCAATGACATTCAACGTTTCCAGCACCAACGGGGCAACTGCGCCTATAAACGGAGTTAACGCATTGACAATCTCAGGAACTGTCACACCTTATGCCGATGTCGTGATGGAATCCACATCACTGAACGTGAGTACACCAGTTAAGACACCTACAGCCTTTGCAGTGGCTACTACAAATGTGGGGGCAGTAAATGCAACCAATGTAAGCTTTAATGTGGTCGTACCGGATTCGATGACAGGATTGGCAATTCAGGTGAACCAAACCAATCCAACAACCGGAGCAATCATCGGTCCGGCAATTGAGTTGACCATCAACGCTGGCGATCAGCCGACTTTTGCCGTGTTCCTGACACCAACGCACCCGATAGCCTTCGATCCAGCAAACAACAGGATAATACTAGAACTCATGGATGGCAGCGGGAAGATAATCGGAGCGCAGTCAGTGGCGGTATCAACGACATAGGTGGAAAAATGGTATTGAATAGCATACACGGAGGGCGTGCTCTCGGGATTGCGGTGGGAATAACGGCGCTGGTCTTACTCCTGCCGGGTGGCGCTGGTGCTGCGACGCTGACAGTCAATGCCAGCGGTGGTGCAAATTATACGAGCATACAAAAGGCAATAAATGCGGCGAGTGCCGGGGATACCATTCTTGTTTACAGCGGAACGTATTATGAAACGGTGACTGTAAACAAACAATTGGAGTTGAAGGGGCAGGATAGCGGAGGCGGATTGCCTGTGATTAATACTGCAGGACTTGGGGATGCAATAACTGTAACTGCTAATGGAGTTATAATTGATGGATTTAATGCAAAAACAGGCAGCCATTTATATAATGGAATTAAATTAATATCGAACAATAATATAATCAAAAGCAACATTGCATCTAACAACCTGATCGGCTTCTGGCTGTATTCTTCCAGCAACAACACGCTGAGCAACAACACTGCTTCAAACAATAGCTATGGCATCTATCTGGACTTTTCCAGCAGCAACATGCTGAGCAACAACACTGCTTCGAGCAATAGCTATTATATCTATCTCTCTTATGGCATCTATCTTAACTCTTCCAGCAACAACACATTGATTGGAAACAATGTCTCAAACAACCCCTTCGGCATCGGTCTCTACAATTCCAATAATAACATGCTAAACGGCAACATTGCCTCGAACAACCTCCACCAATTCCATCCTGATGATGGTACTGGCATTACTCTTTCATCTTCCAGCAATAACACACTGATTGGAAACAATGCCTCGAACAACGGAAACCAAGGAGGCAACATCGATAATGATGGTACCGGTATCATTCTTTCATCTTCCAGCAATAACACACTGATTGGAAACAATGCCTCAAACAACGGAAACTACGGCATCAAGCTTGACTCTTCCAGCAATAGCAGCCTTTCAGGAAACAACATGAAGGGAAACCCATTGAATTTCAATATAGATGGATCAACAGATTCTCATTTCATTCAGAGCATTGATACTTCGAATACTGTGAATGGAAAACCTGTTTACTATATAATAGGGGCTTCTGGGGTAACATATGACCTGAGCACAAATGCAGGCTGGTTTGGCTGCATTAACTGTAATGACATCACTCTGAAAGACAGCACATTTATGAATAATTATCCAGGAGTTCTTTTCTGGAATACCAGCAACTCAAATATACAAAATGTGACCTTAAATAACAATAGGGATGGTTTATTGCTGGGATATTCTGAAAACAACAATGTTATAAACAACACTGCAAGCTCGAACTACTATGGAATCCATCTCAAATATTCCAGCAACAACACTTTAACCAATAACACTGCAAGTCCGAACAGCTATGGAATCTATCTTTCTACTTCCAGCAACAACACTTTAACCAATAACACTGCAAGTTCGAATGGTGATGGAATCTCTCTTTCCTCTTCCACTAACAACAGGCTGAGTGATAACGATGCCTCGAACAACGTCAACGGTATCGCTCTCTATGATTCCATTAATAACACGCTAAACGGAAACATTGCTAACTCAAACTTCCTCTGGCGATTCTTCTTTTATGTTGGTAGTGGCTTCTGGTTGTTAAATTCCAACAGCAACACATTTATTGGGAACAGTGCCTCGAACAACGGCCACGGTATCTTGCTGGACGATTCCAGCAACAACAACATCATTTATAACAACTTTTTCAACAATACCAACAATTTTGGTGTCGGCGGCGGCAGCAACAACTGGAACACGACCAAAACTCCAGGCATAAACATCATCGGTGGCTCCTACATAGGCGGCAACATCTGGGCTTATCCGAACGGTACAGGCTTCAGTCAGACATGCGCTGATAGCAATAGCGATGGGATTTGCGATTCAACATACACGCTTGACGCAAATAACATCGACTACCTGCCGCTTGCATACCCTTCAAATATCACACCTATGCCATTACTGGTAACTTCCATAACGCCAAACTGCAGGAATGCACAGGTAGGCACACCAGTGACGATATTCATGTCAGTGATTAACGGCGGATCGGCAACAGCTACTAACGTGAGCATAACACAGGCATCCAGCTTGCCTGTAAAAACACAAGTTCGGCAATGGAACGGCACTGCGTTCATAGAGGCACTAAATGCACCGGTGAACATATCAGCAGGCGGCACAGCCAACTTTGTGGTTGGCATCAATGCAACATCAGCGTTTAATAGTTCTTCACTGACATTCAACGTGTCCAGCACCAACGAGGCAACTGCTCCGATAAGTGGAGTAAATACGCTGACCCTCTCAGCAAGTACGGTGCCCTCTGCTGATATTATCATGATGTCAACCTCGCTGGATGTAAGTACAGCAGTTAATACACCTACTGTATTTGCAGTAGCAACTACGAATGTCGGCGGAGCCAATGCAACTGGTGTAAGCTTGGTCTTGAGCGTGCCGACTTCGATAAGCGGATTATCTTATCATGTAAATGAAACCTATCCAGCAAACGGAACGATCAAGGGTCCAGCAGCAGGTTTGACCATTAACGTGGGCGCTACTCCGACCTTTGCAGTGTTCGTAACGCCAATGCAGCCGATAGCCAACGACCCTGCAAACAACAGGATTACGCTTCAATTGAAAGATGGCAGCGGGAAGATAATCGGAGCACAATCGGTGGCGGTATCAACGACGTAGGTGGAAAATGGTATTGAATAGCATACACGGAGGGCGTGCCCCCAGGATTGCGGTTGGGATAACGGCGCTGGTATTATTGCTGGCGGGTGGAGCGGGGGCGGCAACGCCAATAGACGCATGCACTACGATTTCCTCGCAGGGTACTTATGTGCTCACCCAGGACATAGTAAACAGCACGACCAATACTTGCATTAATATCACTTCAAGTAACGTTATTTTTGACGGCGCTGGCTATACTATTGATGGAGTGGATGCTGCAGACACCGCCGGCGTCTTTGTTTATAACCTCACAAATGTAACTGTTAAAAATTTGATAGTAACTGAATGGGATACTGGCATATTTTACACTAACGCACTAAATGGAAGTATAATTAACAACACCACAAACTCGGACTACTATGGAATATACATCCGCAGTTCCAGCAACAACACCTTAACTAACAACACCATAAATTCGAATAGCAACTCTGGAATATACCTCCTCGCCTCCAGCAACAATACCTTAACTAACAACACCGCAAATTCGAATAACGGTGGAATAGACCTCTATCTTAGCAGCAACAACGTCCTAACTAGCAACACTGCAAACTCGAATAGCGGTGGAATCTCTATCGGCGGTTCCAGCAGCAATACCCTAACTAATAACACCGCAAACTCGAACGGCGTTGGAATCCGCATTGACTTAGCTTTCGCTATCGGCACTCCATTTACCAGTAATAACAACACCCTAATTAGCAACACCGCAAACTGGAACAGCAACTATGGAATATACCTCAGCGGTTCCACCAACAATAGTATTTATAACAACTTTTTTTACAATACCAATAACAGTTATATCAGCGCATACTTTTATGGCAACGCATTTCCAGATTCTCCTAACTACTGGAACGCCACCAAAATAATAGGCACCAACATCATAGGAGGGGCATACCTTGGCGGCAACGTCTGGGCAAACCCAGGCGGCACAGGCTTCAGCCAGACCTGCGCAGATAACAATGGCGATGGAATATGCGACTCTCCTTATGTCCTTGATGCGAACAATACTGACTACTTTCCGCTTGCATACAAAGCAGCTATCACACCCACTCCGGCACCGACTCCAACACCAACACCGACGCCATTACTGGTATCTTCCATAACCCCGAACAGCAGGAATGCACAGGTAGGCACGCCAGTGACGATATTCATGTCAGTGATCAACGGCGGAACAGGAACTGCGACTGGCGTGAGTATAACACAGGCATCCAGCTTGCCTGTAAACACACAATTTCGGCAATGGAACGGCACTGCGTTCATAGAGGCACTAAATGCACCGGTGAACATATCAGCAGGCGGCACAGCCAACTTTGTGGTTGGCATCAATGCAACATCAGCGTTTGATACCTCGCCATTGACGTTTAATGTGTCCAGCACCAATGGAGCAACTGCTCCGATAAGTGGAGTAAACACATTGACCATATCAGCAAGCACAGTGCCCTCTGCTGATATTATCATGATGTCAACCTCGCTGGATGTAAGTACAGCAGTTAATACACCTACTGTATTTGCAGTAGCAACTACGAATGTCGGCGGAGCCAATGCAACTGGTGTAAGCTTCAATGTGATCGTACCGTCTTCGATAAGTGGGCTGGTAGTTCAGGTAAACCAGACCAATCCAGCAACAGGAGCCATCATAGGTCCAGCTACTGGATTGACCATCAACTCGGGCGCTCAGCCCACCTTTGTAGTGTTCGTGACACCAACGCATCCCATATCGCTGGATCTTGTAAAGAACAGGATCACACTTCAATTAGTGGATGGCAGCGGCAAAGTACTCGGAGCCCAGTCGGTGGCAGTATCCACAACGTAATAATCATTAGATAGCCTTGAGGCTGTTAAAATACACAATCAGAAATGAAAATCTTATTATTAACTTCCATCATACGCTTTAATGGGAAGCGGTAATTTTTATGGCTAAAAAGTATCTCGACCGACAAGCAATTAATCAAATATTGTATTGATTTTATATTCAGTTGGCTGGTAACCTTCCGCAAATAGCCACAAACTTACATTGGTACTTTTGATTGGATATTTTCCTTTATTTACATAGTTATAACTACTTCCACTCTGGACTGTGAACGATTGTTCTTCAAGAATTTGCCCCTCACTCACGATTTGTGCTTTTAGTGAGATAGGACTGTTTGTTAAATCTGTTATTGTGGCTTGTACTACACTAAGCTCAGATGTGCCATTTAGCAAATTCGAAATCCTCATTCGTACATCCACAGAGAGATAGCCGTATAACGGTACGCTTGGGGTCGTCGCTATTGGTTGAGGTGTTGTTACCATTACAATTGGTGTGGCTGTTGTTGTTGGGGTGGCTGTTTCCGTATATGTGGCTGTTGGTGTTATTGTTGGTGTGGATGTCGGTGTACCTACCTGTTTCCCTACACATCCCGAAAATAAAATTGCCAGCCCGATGACCGTTATGAGAATGATAGATTTAAATTGTACCATTCTAACCTCCATCGGTTTCAACCACCTATTCGAAGATATAGGTATCGGTTTTTTTCTGGGTTTGTAGAGTCCTGAAAGTTTTGACTTTATATGAGGTGCAATTGGGTTAGGTTGTATCCTAAATTGAAGTTTCTATTTTTGTCTAAACAGAAGCTTAAAAATAAAAAAGTTAAAAAAGTGTATGCGGAAAAACCGCTCACACTCTTTCTTGATTTAATTCTTCTCGAGATATCGTCGGTTATGTGTCCTCATCACTTCCGTGTTTGGTTCTGTCCGTGAGCGTCTTCATGAAGGCAACAATGGCCGCCTCATCTTTAGAGGTTAGTCCAAGATTTCCAAGCTCGTGTTTATTGACAGTAGCGGGTACTTCAGGTGCAGGCCATGGTACTCCTTTCCAGCCAGCCCCCGGTACATCTCTTGCATTATAGAAATGTACAATTTCTTCAAGAGACTTGAAGTAGCCATTGTGCGAGTAAGCCTTCACGAAAGCCGGATAGGGTCTTTTGTCCACATTGCGCAGGGTGGGAACTTTCTGCCTGCCCAACTCAGGTCCAAACATTGTCGGGTCGTAAGTCTTGAGGAATCCTCCCAATCCGTAGTCTATGAAGTTCTTGCCATCAGGATTATATTTACTTGGCATGTTATAGAATGGGTTCTGCGGGTTCTTTGGCACTCCCAGGTTATCGTGTGTGAAGTCTGTGAATAACGGTGGTGGATGACATGCAACGCAATTACCTCCTTCGCCTGGCTCTTTAATGCCATTATTACTGGTTGGCGCCATAAAAAGTTGAAGCCCCTTCCATTCCTTATGTGTAAATTTATTTTCTGGATCTAAAGTTTTTTTATCACCAGTTCCTATTAAGCAGGCATCTTTTTTACTCATTCCCAGCTTATCAACGCATGTTTTCAGGTATTCATCGTATGTGGAACCAAACTGGCTCACTTCGATTGATCTCTCGTATGCTGCGATGGATCTGGCAATTCTCTCGTATGTCCCGCTCACATTGTTTACGCAATTCAGAGAACCCTTTCCCCAAACCTTTTCAAAGAGTCCGGCGTATTCAGATTCGCTTACCTTGATGCAAACATCCGTGGCGTTCGCATTGTTCTGTTCCAGAGGGTTTAGGAAAGGTCCCTGCGCCTGTTCAGCGAGAGGATCCCCCAGAATCTTACCAGTTGCCCTGCTATCCCAGAACATGCCACCAACCCACGTTTGATTATTAATGTCAAAGTACAAAACAGGGCTGTCGCCGCCATATGCGGCAGAAGGTGGCTTACGGTTTCCGAAGAGATTATGTACAGCACCAGGATATACCGCTCCGTGGGCATTAATCTTTTCATCTGGACCGGTCCATCCTACCTCAGACGAATGACAGAAGGCACACGATTGACCAGGTGGCGTTGAAAGGTCTTTATCAAAAAACAATTGTTTTCCAAGTACTTCTTTTGGCGTGAGCTTTGATCCTACACTCCCCATATTTATAGTGCCAATAGGATCGTTTTGTGTCTGGATTGCAGCTTTAGATGGAATAACTAATCCAACTATTCCTATTCCTAATATCAATATTAGAAATATAGGTATTTTATTTATTTTATTCATATTTTACCTCCTTTTTCTGAATATTTACTTCGCAAGGCTCACCTATGGCTGCCTTGTATCACTGCGCCCTCCCTAGCGCTCAATTGATGCACTCACCACGCTACCTTTTCAGGCAAATCCTGATGCATCTCGGATTTTTTAAATGTGGTTTAACGAGTCCATTTAACTTCCTCATTTAAAGATGAAGATTCTTTGTATTTAATTTTTTCCTAAGCTTTTCTCCAATGTATAGTCCTGAAAGTTTTGACTTTATAAGGCTTCCTCCATCAGGAGACAGCGGGACAATTGCAATTATTGATGCCGTTGATGATCCGAACGTTGAAAGTGACTTAGGTGTGTTCAACAGTACATTCGGTCTGCCCAGTACCGCACTTCCCTCTTCATGCAGGGGCAGCTCCGCATGGCGGGATTTAAGCCTGCGGACAAGTGCCGTTACATATTTTTTTTGTCCTTGTTGTTATTCTTTCTCTCCTATGTTTCGAGGCACACGTGACCACTTCTCGGACTTTGTCCGAGGCTTCAATTCCTCGATGTATTTGTTCGTATCATCTCTAACGGATTTGGCGTGGATATCCTCGAGGTACATTTTTCAATGCTTCAAGCTGTGTCTCTATTCCCACCGCCAGAAGCACGGATAGGGAATGATATATCAGCCAGACAATTCCAACTAATTTGAATTGTCGTCATGGAAAGATTTAATCACCTCCGTGATATTCTTCTAACGGTTTAACGGGAATTGTCCAGAAACGGTGGGGGCATTCCATAGTTGTGGTGATACTGAATGTTCGGGAATAAAACGTGCAGAGGGCGTGCCCTCGGGATTGCTTTTGCAATAACGGCGTTGATGCTGATGGGTGGGGTAGTCGCTCTATGCGTCGCGGAAACCGCCATACCAACTCCAACTTACCCAACGCCTCCTGAGATACTAGTTTTTTCAATAACGCCGACCTACAGGAATGCAGTGGTAGGTACACCGGTGACGATATTCATGTCAGTGATGAACACCGCGCCGTTTACAACAACCAATGTGAGTATAGCACAGGCATCCAGCCTGCCCGTAACGGTAAGCTATACTCCATGGAATGGGACAGCGTTCACAGGTTCGCCAAACACACCAGTAGACATACCTGCAGGCGGTACGGCTAACTTTGTACTTACCATCAATGCAACATCAGCGTATAGTACTTCATCGCTGACATTCAACGTGTCAGGCACAAATATAGCATCAGCTTCGTTTGGTGATGACACGCTGACCATGGCAGCAACAACACCAAGTGCAGCCTTGGCGGATGTCATTATGATATCCACAACCCTTAATGTAAATACGGCGGTTAACACACCAACAGCCTTCGCAGTAGCTACATCGAATGTTGGCGCCAACGCAACCGGTGTAAGCCTTAATGTGAGCGTACCGGATCACATAACAGGACTGGCAGTTCAGGTGAACCTGACCAATCCAGCAACCGGAGCCATCATCGGTCAAGCAACAGGTTTGACCATTAACCATGGCGACCAGCCAACCTTTGCAGTGTTCCTAACACCAACCGTGGCAATCGCCAACGACCCTGCAAATAACAGGATTACGCTTCAATTGAAAGATGGCAGCGGGAAGGTACTCGGAGCACAGTCGGTGGCAGTATCCACAACATAAACATAGAATACGGCGAGAAGAGTGATGAAGATAAGGGCGGATTTTTGAGAGATTCCGCAGGATGGGAGGGGCGCCAAAGATTCGGGTCTGGGTCTTGCAATTGCCAAAAAAATTGTGGGACTGTATAATGGCAGGATATGGATTGAAGATAAATCCGGAAGGCGAACAATTTTCGTTGTCGATATCCCAAAATCAGAGCATCGAATGAGCCCGATCTAGAAAATATTTATTAAAACAAATGCCACTGTTCCTGCAAGCAGAGGCGAGACGACCCACGCTATCGCTATTTTCTTCACGGTATTGCTTCTCACGATATGCATTCCGCTGTTGGCGCATCCTATACCGATGATCCCGGAAGCCACAATCTCGCCAAGCGATACCGGAATCCCAAGAATCGAAGCTATATGCACAATTATGGCGGCAGTGAACTCCACGAACACCGCCCGGATTACACAGAGTTCACATATCTCATTTCCTACGGTATCAAGAATCCTCCCGCCCATAAGAAGAGCGCCGATGCTGATCGCAACACCTGCAAAAACAGCGCCGTAGGATGATGGAAATACGCCTGCTCCCACAAACGGTCCCACTATGATGCCTGCATGGTTGGCTCCGGCAGAAAATGCCACATAACAACCCGATAAAGTCAGAAGTACATTCAAGGATTTCCGTATCGAGGCTTCAGAGTCGTGGTGGTCGGCAAGCCAGATGAGAACTCGTGTGTAGATGTATTTCCCCATAAGATATGCAAGCAGCCATGCAATAACAGGGGTAACCACCCACCAGATTACAATCTCGCCAAGAAGCAGCGTATTTAATTTGGATGCACCGTAGAAAAATCCGATTCCCACCACAGACCCGACCGCAACCTGGCTGGTGGATATCGGTACGCGCAGAATATTTGCCAGAAAAATAGTAACAGCAGATGCTCCGACAGCGATAATGGCTCCTTTGATCAATATTGTCCCGGAGGGGAGGATTCCGCTTCCAAGCGTTTTTATCACTTCGCCGCCGCTGACCACGGCACCGATGACAGCGAAAACGCCGATTAACAGAACTGCCTGGTACTTGGTACGCACTTTAGCACCATAAGCCGCACCCATTGCAGCAGCCGCATTATTGCCGCCGATGTTCAGTCCCATAAAGAGAGCCACTGCAAGCGCCGCGATTAGTGTTAATGTGATAATCATATCAATATCCCGAATTTGACTGACTAAGTATTATAGATAATATAACGTAATGATACAGGCAAAAATTGACACAAAATCATGAAATGAGCCTTGTTACAAGCTTCCGCCCTTCCTCAGTTTTAAATATCGGCGTGTCCCATAGCTGTACTATTTTTTTCCTCTGCGTTTCGACTTCGATTTTTTTAAGGGGGTCGTATCCTGTTTTTTCATGCGATTCCCTGTAGATCAATATACCGCATCTCTGCCATGCTGGGGTTTCTGCAAGGTTGATGCCGTGCTGGAATACAAGCTCGTGGATTGCGCTGGCTCTCATGTTCTTCAGGCGCTGTGCGGCTTCGTTTTCGGTCAGTCCAGTCCCCAAGAGGGTATAATATCCATAGGAGCTGACATGGTTCCTCCAGGTTTCAGCCTGCCTCCATAATAGATATCTATAGATGTCCTCTTTTCCCAGAAGCACTATCCTTGAGTCAAAGGATACTGGTTTTTTCAGGTTTAGCTGGATTGTAAGTGCCGAAGAAAAAAAACTCGGTACGATGGAGTTGATTTTCTCAATTCGATTGTTATAAGGGATTTCGTAGAAAAAGAGGTTAATCTCATCTGAAAATGTGAAGGCAAACAAAGGGTTTAAACCGCTTTCCTTAAAGAACAACTCCACAGAATCCGCCATAGCATGCGCAAATCTTTCATCATAAGGTTTTTTTAGCTCTAATAACTTCAGCGCACGCCGAAAGCTGCGCCCGTCTATCCTGACAGCAAAAGGAGGGAATATCTTGAGGTCTGAATAGATCTCTCTCTCCTTCATCTCCTTATCTGAAAAATCACTCACAATCTACTGTTCATCCTCATCGGATATATTATAATCCTCCGGGATTTCTTCAGGTTTCTTGAAAGTGTCTTTGACATGCCTGATAAGAACAATATCCGCTACTGCTGTGACCAATCTGTAAGGAATTATCGTTCCCTTGCCAGATGTATCAAACATGTCGGGATTTAATTTTTTAACCGCAAGACCATGTACTTTTTTCTCGTTCACTTCGAGCATCACGTCATCTACTTTTCCGATATAAACTCCTCTGTCGGTGTAAATGTTTAAACCAAATAATGTTGAAACCTCAGCCTGCATGGTATCACCTTACCTGAATATGAATGATGTTAATATATACTTTATTGATTGGTTTTGCGAAGTTTAATATCATCAAATGATGATTTAGGCTCCAATGCAAACCGAAGAGATAAAGCTCCTTATCAAGAAATATGCCCTGCAAAACGCGGTTAAATATAACAAAATGCCTCAGGCAGGCGCAGTGATGGGCAAGGTCATGGCAAATCCTGAGCTTCGCTCACAGGCTAAAGAAATAACAACGCTTATGGAAGAAGCGCTTGGCGAAATAAACCAGATGTCTCCCGGTTCATGGGAAGAAGAATTGAAGAAACTTGCACCTGAACTCATTGCAGAACTGAAAGAAAAAAAGGAGCCTGAGAAAGGATTGCCCCCGCTTGAAATAAACGGTGCTCTTGTGATGAGGTTTGCGCCAAATCCCAACGGTCCTCCCACGATTGGAAGCGCCCGTGGAATCGTGGTGAACTCGGAGTACACCAAAAGATATCACGGCAAGCTGATTATCCGCTTCGATGACACAGACCCGGCAACGAAGCGCCCCATGCTCGAGGCATATACGTGGTACCTTGAGGACTGCGAATGGTTGGGGGCGAAGCCCGATGAAGTAATAATAGCATCCGACAGAATCCCCAGATATTACGAGGTTGCAGAAGAGCTTATCCAGAAGGACGGCGCCTACGTCTGCTTCTGCGAGCAGGAGGTTTTCAAGGCGCTAAAGGATGTAAAGAGAGCATGCCCTCACAGGGAGCAGGGAGTTGAAAAAAACCTTGAATATTGGCACAGGATGATTTCAGGCGAGTATAAGGAACAGGAGGCTGTGCTGCGCATCAAGACAGACATACAGCACAAGGACCCAGCAATCAGGGACTGGGTAGCCTTTCGGGTCATCAGGACGCCACATCCCCGCGTAGGGGACAGGTATATCGTCTGGCCATTACTTGATTTTGAGAGTGAGGCATTATGCCAGAAGCTCTGCGAAAATTCATGTTAGACCTTGGTCTTGGTGAAACTGACATCAGCCTTAGTCTGGATACATTGTATGCGGAGAATCGCAAGCTCATCGACCCCGTTGCTAACAGGTATTTTTTTGTGTGGAATCCTGTGGAAATGGAAATCGAAGGCGGCGAACCCAGAACTGCAAAGGCTCCGCTTCATCCGGCAAAAAAGGAAATGCGGGAGATACCTGTGGGCACGAAGGTATTGGTTTGCAGGGACGATGTGGATACCCTCAGGGTGGGGGAGAGATTACGTTTAAAGGATCTTTACAATATCGAGATAAAAAGTATCTCGCCGCTAAAAGCAAAGTTCATAGGCACGGATATGGAACTTGTCAAGAAGGAAAAGGCGCGCATTATCCACTGGGTTCCGCCTGATGGGCAAAAGGTGAGGGTGCTTTCGCCTCAGGGTGAATATACTGGCATAGGAGAGAGCGGGATTGAGAAGGAACTGGATAAGGTTGTGCAGTTTGAGAGGTTCGGGTTCGTGAGGATTGACAGTGTTGGCGAAGATGAGGTTGTGGCGTATTTTACGCACAAGTGAAGGGATTTCGTTAATTTAATAACCTCAAAGGGAATTCTGGGGCTGTTACAGCGAGGAAAATAATGACGCAATACACGATACCGGTTATCCCGGGCGATGGAATCGGTCCTGAGATAATCAGGGAAGGACGAAAGGCGCTCGACGCCGCAGGAGAAAGATTCGGTTTTGATATCGAATGGCTTGAATACCCGCATGGCGCAGACCATTATCTCAAAACCGGGGAATTGATATCAGAAGATACGCTAAAAGAGCTTTCCGGATACAGGGCGATTTATTTCGGAGCTATAGGCGATGAAAGGATTAAACCAGGGATACTTGAAAAGGGCATTCTCCTGGCTATCCGGTTTTATTTCGATGAATATGTCAACCTTCGACCGGTAAAATTGCTTGAAGGAGTCTGGACTCCTCTCAAGGATAAAACAGCTCAGGACATAGATTTTGTGGTTGTGCGGGAGAATACCGAGGACTTCTATATAGGCATAGGAGGTCGGGCGAAAAAGGGCAAGAGCAAAAATACGCTTGAAGTGGTACGGAATCTGTATAACGTAAAATTCGGACTCGACATCGAAACAGACAGCGATGAAATCGGCTACCAGCTCGGTCTTATAAGCAAAGAGGGCACACGCAGGGTTATCCGCTATGCCTTCGAGCTTGCAGAGGAAAGGAAAAAACATCTCTCATCTGTTGATAAGGCAAATGTGTTGTCTGATATCTATGGGTTCTGGCGGGAGGAGTTCAGTTCAATTGCTTCTGAGTACCCGCAAATTAAAACGGATTTTAATTTTGTGGATGCCATAACAATGTGGTTTGTCAAGAATCCCGAATGGTTTGACGTGGTGGTTACGCCGAATATGTTCGGCGACATCATTACAGACCTCGGGGCGATGATCCAGGGAGGGCTTGGTCTTGCTCCTGGGGGAAACATAAACCCGCAAGGAACGAGCATGTTTGAACCCATACACGGAAGCGCGCCCAAGTACAAGGGTCAGAACAAGGTGAACCCTGTTGCAACGATATGGGCCGGGGCGCTTTTGCTTTCCCAGATAGGCGAAAAAGAGGCTGCGGATGCAATCGTCAAAGCTATTGAGCAGAATATCGTCAATGGAGAAGTGAAAACCTACGACATGGGCGGCGGAAATACCACCTCCGAGGTCGGGGATGACATTGCACGATTAATCAAAATGAGTTAATCTCACCGCAGAGGCGCAGAGGTCGCAAAGATTGTTGATGCTTCACTTTGTGTTCTTTGCGTCTGGTATGAAAAAATCAACAACTAACTCGTACGAACTGAAAACTTTAGGAAAGTTTTATCAAAAACCTTTGAAAAAGGTTTATCAAGGAACTTTGGAAAAGTTCCATCAAACGCGGGGTATGCTTTGCATACCCTATATCTCATAAAGCGAGGTGTCGCTTTACGAACTCACGCCCTCGGAGTTCGTACGAGTTCGTATTAGTTCGCTGTTAATGTTCATTTTGTTGTTTTTCATTGTTATCCATGAACTTCGTTCATAGCGACTTTCCGGTGTTTAAAATAACTTGATTCAAGGACAAAAACTCTAAAAGGTTGCTGGCAATAAAGTCAATAGAATGGAAGATATCAAGATAATCGAAACAGGGTTGGACAATGCCTTTATTTTAATCGAAGAAGGTTCAAAATGGCTTGTCACAAAAAACCTCACCCCGGGAATACAGGTTTACGGTGAAAAGCTCACATGTGTGGCGAATGTTGAGTATCGCCTCTGGGACCCGTATCGCAGCAAGCTTGCCGCCATGATAATGAAATGTTCTTCAGTATCGTTAAAAAAGGATTATAGCGTTCTTTATCTCGGCGCTGCCAATGGAACCACTGCAAGCCATGTTTCTGATATTGTTTCTCTCGGCGAGGTTTTTGCAGTGGAATTCTCTCCCCGCGCTATGCACGACCTTATCCGCGTCAGCATCCCACGATTGAACCTCATCCCCATACTTGCGGATGCATTGCATCCTAACTCATACAAGAACATGGTAGGAGAGGTGGATTTCCTGTATCAGGATATAGCCCAGCGTGAACAGGCAAGGATAGCCATAAGGAATGCAGAGCTGTTCCTCAAAAAGGATGGTATTTTAGTATTGATAATAAAACCCAGAAGTATAGACTCCACAAAAAAAACAAGCGAAGTAATAAACAGCGAGGTAAGTAAGTTAGAGAATACTTTCAAAGTCAAGGAGTTAATAAATTTAGAACCCTTCCATTCTGACCACGCAGCAGTTATAGCGCAAAAAATTTGATATTGTAGCCCTCCGCTAGAGCTTATTGGCTTCCCTGAACGCTGAAATGGTTCACAGGAAACCTACCTTTGCACTCGTTACTTATTTATACTCAGCTTATAATGAATAAGCAACGGACTGATATCTAAAATGATTATAGTCAGTGAAGACGAAGACGATAGCGACTCTAATCCGTTCCTTTTTTTAAGGCAACCAGTGCATGACAGCGTACTTAATATCAATCACGACTACAGGTATTTAAGGATGGGATATTATGTATCTGCGCATGCTGAAACCTTTGGAGTAGAAGTCACACCAAGTTGTACAGAAATAATGGATGCATACAGGAACCCGCTTTTAATGGAGAAGGCAAAAAGAAACGGCATGCTTACCGGGGATTACAGGCTGGTGACATCACCGCAAGGAGGTCTGCGCGCGCCGGTCATGTTATTTGCGGTAAATCCTTTCACCAACAACTCAATGAAAGTGGTTGATTCAAGTGAAAAACTTCCGGGAATGATAAAGAAAATGAGCTACGATGCTCGGTTTCCAGTCTCATTGCATCCTCTCACTGGTGAAGTGCTGGAAATAACACAGATGTTCGGGGAATCCACAAACGAAGAGACATCAGAGTTCACAAAGGGATTCTTTGAAATATTTAACATCCCGATATGTAAATTGGTGGTTCAGATGGATGATTATGGTATTATCCTGAATCATTGTGAACCTGCGGTGAAAAAAGAAGTGGACTGGGATATTGTTCATGATAAAATGCATCAGATAAAACAAAGCATGCAGTTATGAAAATAGCCTGTTTTGTCGAAGCCTATAATTTTAAGGATAAATCCGAGATTAGTGCTCTTTCAAAATTTAAATCAACTGCGGAATTGATGGGGCATACATTTGAATTTATCTTTAAAGATGATATTTCAAAAATCCCGAATTACGATGCCCTGTTCATAAGAGCTATAACAGACCCCAGCAATTCTGCCTACATAGTTTCAAGACTTGCAGAACAATACGGACTTAAGGTGATTGACGACCCCCATTCCATTAGGACATGCTCAAACAAGGCAATCCTTCATGATATGTTCCTGAAAAATAATATGCCTGCTCCAAAGTCCTTCCTATTTACAGGTGATTATTCAGATGAAACTTTTGATGATATAAAGAAGACCCTGGGATTACCTGTGGTAATTAAAACACCCTATACGCGCTTCTCATCCCATGTTGAGAAGGCAGACAATAAAGAAGAGTTTATCAAGATTTCTAAGCGTCTGCTGCGGAAAACCAGGGTTCTTGTGCTCCAGGAATACATCCGCTCCAGTTTCGACTGGCGTGTGGGAATTCTCCGGAACGAAGTACTTTATTCATGCAAGTATTGCATCCCGAAAGGAGGATGGAAAGTAAAATCAAAGATAAATGGGAAAAACGTATGGGGAGATACTATTGCAATATCCAGGGATTCGATTTCTCCTGAATTAAAAGAGATTTGCATAAAACTATCCAAATGCGTTGGCGACGGGCTGTATGGTCTGGATGTAAAAGAAACCGAGGGTGGGTATAAAGTTATCGAGATAAACGATAACCCCAGCATTTACGAGGGCTATGAGGATGCGGTGGATAAGGACATTTACGAGAAAATAATCAATGCATTGGTGTCATAATTTTCTGACAAGATGGAACGCATCATCGCCGCTTTTATAATAATTATAGAGAATTTTATCCATGATAAAGCCTTTCGACCTGTACAGGTTCTGAGCTGCGTTGTTATTAATCCCCACCTCAAGGGTTATCTTCTTAAACCCCTTTTCTTCTAAAATTTTCAGGGCTGTATCCATAAGCAAGCTTCCAACACCAGCGCGCCTGTACGCAGGATGCACGTTCAATGAATATATCCTGGCATTGGCGATATGATTTCTCAATAAAATAATGACTGACCCGATGAGCTTGCCTTCCATCAAAGCAACAAGAACAGTGGACTTGGCTTTAAAGAAAAGATATCTTAACTGCTTTTTGTTGAATGTTTCCTCTTTAAAACATATCTCCTCAAGACTCCAAATCTCGTCAAAATCCTCCTTCTTTGCAAGGCAGATCTGCGGTTCCCCTCTTTTTGATAAAACTTTCTTAAAGTTCAGTCCCCCTCGTTTTGATAAAACTCTCTTAAAGTTCAGTCCTTCTTGTTTTGATAAAACTTTCTTAAAGTTCAGTCCTTCTTGTTTTGATAAAACTTTCTTAAAGTTCAGTCCTTCTTGTTTTGATAAAACTTTCTTAAAGTTCAGTTCTTCTTGTTTTGATAAAACTTTCTTAAAGTTCAGTTCTTCTTGTTTTGATAAAACTTTCTTAAAGTTCAGTCCTTCTTGTTTTGATAAAACTTTCTTAAAGTTCGTCCCCTTCGTTTTGATAAAACTTTCTTAAAGTTTTTCAAGGAGCCGTCACGCGCGCCTTTACGCACTCATGCACCTGCTTTACCACGTCTGGAAAATCGCCAAAGACAAGCCCCAGATCCACGGTGCCTACCACATCAACAACGCCTATGGCAGCGATGCCGTATCCTTCCCCGTTCCTAATAGGCACCACAATCACAGGAATACCGGTATACTTACCGCTTGTGGGTATGAGACGTATGGTCTTATTCTCCTTTAAAACCTGCTCTAGAACAGGACCGGTGTAATTATTATCAAGGATTTTCCCTTTTTCTATCCTGACGCCTTTTTTATTCAGGCTCCTCATGGTCACGGGAAGCCCCAGGAGTTCATGCACTGCCATGGCGAACGGGGCAATTTCTTCTGCGCCCGAATCTGCCGAAATCTGTATTTTGGTGTAAGCCATAATTTCCTCTTTTTGAATGTTATCCTTTAAGGATATTAAGGGTTGTGTTATTGATGTTTATCTATCACTGGTAATTATTATTCCGCCCTATAACGTTTAGAATTTTGCGGGGATGATTGAGTACCGTGATTCCTTTGAGCTTCTGCAATTTTCTGACATTCTTTGAATCCACATCGCGGACTTTGAGCTTTGCCATTCCACCCCTTATCGCCCCGTAGCTGCACAGCCTGACACATAAACCGCACCCATCGCACAAAAGCAGGTCAATCTGGTCTGTAATCGCATGTCTTTCGCATTGCAACGCAGGAGGGCAGAGTTCGCATCTCATGCAGATCTCCCTGTCTATAAAATACGGCATTTGTGATTCAATCTTCCCGGCGATATCCACGGGCACGATAAAGACCGGCACGCCTCCTTTCACCGCCTGCGCCACAGCATTCGTCACAAGGGTATCCGCTATGCCGTAAACAAGCTTGGCTGTGGTGTTGGAAGTGGCTGGGGTTACTACCAGGGCATCGTATCTTTGCAGCAGGAACCTGCCTGCTTTGGGGAAGCTTGTTCCCTGCTCGCGTTCGTAAAAGCACTCCTCAAGGTAGCCACCGCCTGAGATATTTGAAAGCTCGCCTGCCAGCCCGTACATCCTGACCACCTCTTCGGCTGCGCGCGATAAGAAAGTGGTGACTTTGTGCTCCTGGTTTTTTTGCTTTAGCTCTTTTATGACCTCAAAGCTTTCATGCAGGAAGTGTCCTGCGCCTGTGATGCCCCATGCGAGATTCATAGTGTGACCTTAGGTGAGAGCAATTGTTTTTATGATGTAATATATACTTGCCTCATTTTTCTTTAAAATCTCAGGCTTGATTTTTCATGTGTTGAATTTGCGGTTGGTGAATCGGCTGGCGAATTAGCGCTTTCATATAGCCTCTATTCCGGGGGCGATAGAGAGGCAGACGGAAAAGAGAAAAGGATGATATGTAGACAGTCTTTCTATTTTGAAAAACGGGTACGAGTAGGCGTCATTTTTGAAAGTCTAACATGGCTTCCAGAGTGCCCGCTTATTTGGAATCCAAACTTGTTGCAGAGAATCTTAACAGCACTTTTACCTGATACTTCCCTAAGCTTCGGCAACTGGAGGCGCCTCAAAAGTGGTTATGATGGGCTTTATCTTCGTCTCCAGTGGAAACTCTTCTAAATACAATTTGGTGGCTTCTTTGAGATTATCTACAGCTTCTCCTATCGTAGTCCCCTGACTGAATGTCCCACTTCGGGGCACTCTGCTACATACATATCGTCTTCTTTATGCAATACACAGTGAGTACCTTTGCTTTTGCCATATTTGTATAAGTGTTTTTTTTATTACTCAAATATTCCATCTCGAAAGGCGGATTTTCATGGAATAACTTCATGCCTATCGCAATGTAAAGCGCAGATTCATCATTTTTAAATATTAAATTCTCGGCCCCGATGTGTTACCGATACAGCTACTTTGCTGTTAAAACGGCTTCATCCTTTTTTCAGCCATTCCTCCCTTTTTATATCGGCTTGCTTTAGTATACGGGAAAGCAAATCGATACTGATTTCATTTCTGTGCGGATTGGGTATCGTTAAAACAAGGTCGCCCTTTATCATATAAGGATGCCTCCCCGCCTGAGAAAGGTCCTTCGAATACGAAGTTCCTGAGTTTTTTAACAAGCTGTTTCCATGAGAGCGGCATTAATTTCGCCAAGAGTGCCAATCACCTTTGGTTCTTTAAATTTCTTATGTCCAATAGAGGGTATAAGAAGCCCTTTTTTCAATCTCAGGATTATCCATCCTTCGATTGTCTCAGCAAGATTTCTTCTGCACTCTTCAAGGGTTTTGCCGGTTGCCCAGATTCCCTTCAGTCCCGGGACTTCCCCGTAATAAGGTTCTTCGTCTTCGATTATTTCATATTTCGCTTTTTCTAGCGCCGCATTTATGTATTCGAGTATCATGCCGTGTCTTATTTATAATCATGCTTACCATTAATATAACTTTTTACAGGAACATTGCAAACGCTCCTTATATTTATCACTGTTTAAATATTATATCTTGGCGCCGATATGTTACCGAAGCAACCACTTCGCATTAAAAACGGCACAAATTTAACAGCGAACTCGGTTCGAACTCTAATAATTCATCACAACCGCTTCCGGTATTGCTCCTCTTTTCTGACCTTGCAGTTAATCATCCTCTTGGCTCTCACCTGCTCAATCCTGTAACCATCATAAAGCTCTAAAATAAAGTCGGAATAGCTGTTGCTCAGCATGAGGAGGCATCCTTTTTTATCGAGTCGGCGATAAAATTCTGACAATCGGCGCTGGTCTTTTTCTGAAAATGAGGCGCATGTCAACCGTTGCGCCAGTTGGCGTCGCACAACCGTCACGTCAGTTGACGCCGTGCACACGTATGCCGCTGGCATACGTGGACGCGTTCTCAAGGGGCGCAACCCATGACGTATAGCTGGCGCTATACGTGGATATTTCACGAAACCTGCGAAGGAGGAGGTCGGGAGAGTGGTGTTACGCAAAGGAACTACAAAAAACACAAGAAAGGGTTTAATAATAGTTAGAATAAAATAAGAACAATATGGAGTATTTGAACAACATAGACTCAAAGGTTAATGAAATCTATATGAGGCATGCTACAGAGTTGGAGAAAGAACATACGGGGGACATTGTTGCCATTGACTTTACAAAAGAGACAGTTGTTGGAATTTTAAAACAGGAAAATATTCCTGAATGGCTTAAAAAACTCAAAAATGGTAAAAATACTGTCGCTTTTAGAAAAATAGGCTCCAAGGAAGCTGTGTACCGTTTCAGGTGACACTTGAGCCCTGAAATCTCTTATGATTATGTGGACTCTGATCCAGTTGTTCCGATAAAAATCGTAGCTTCTAACGTTTCAAAAAAATACCTTTCTTTTCTTGATACTGGTTCTGATGGCATAGCGATTCCAAGAGAACTATGGGAGAAGCTCAGATTATCGCAGCAATACCCCGTTAGAATTCAGAGTGTTACAGGACTTTCGTGGTCGTTTATTGATACTGTTAAGATTGAAATATTTGGTGACATGCATGAAGTTCCAGCTGTTATGTCGGATGACCTGGAGATTCTAATAGGCATGGAGATACTTGGGAAGTATATCGTCTGCTTCGATGGTATTAAGAAGAGAGTAGCGGTCAGGAAGTAAGAAACCGAACGATGAACGCAGATTTTTTCCAAATGCCTTCTCCTGCCTTCGCTTTGCGTCCTTTGCGCCCTTCGCGGTGTATAGCGCCACATATTTATCACTCTTTAAATATTAAACCTCGGCGCCGATATGCTACCGAAGCAATTACTATCGAATGGAAATTGGGCGCAGTCTATTTAGCGACATAAGGGAAATCTGTAAAGTAAGAACGTACGTGCCTCTCATAATGCTCTACGCTCTGGCGCTGGAGCATAAGTAAAACGGCTGGCACTATAGCTAAACTATCTACAAATGGAAAAGATTCAGCCTATGTATTTCTGTAAGTATCCCTTATTTTTATGACAGTATCTTTCAGAACAACAAATTTTTCATTAACATCGGTTGATTTTAAAAGGTTCTCAAGCAGATGAAACCTTGTATAAGGATTGGTAGTTGAAGTTCGTATCAGTATGACGCCGCTGGATGGTTTTTCCAGTCTGAAAACAAGTTCGCCAAAATCTTTATCGTCTGTTATTAAAATTCTCGCATCGTCATTTGCTTTTTGGAGAACTTTTTCATCGGATGCCGAAGGTTTCCAGTCTCCAACAAAAATAACATCGTATCCCGCATTCTTCAAAAGGAGCGAGAGTCTTTTACCTGTGCACTCATCTATTAGAAATTTGAGTTTCAAGCAGTTTCCACCATCGGGATTATTTCTTCTCCGGCTACAACCTCTGAAACATACCTGAGTGCTGCCCTGATATCCTCTTCCGTGATATTCGGATATTCTTCGAGGATTTCGCTTATGCTCATCCCGTCAGCCAACCTTCTTAGTATGGCATCCACGGGAATTCTTGTGCCTTTAATAATAGGTTTCCCAACCATTATTTTTGGGTTTACAACTATTCTTTCTTCCATCAATATAGTAGTTGGCATTAAGGTTATTATAGTTTTGTATGAAAATCCATACCGATGAGCATAGAAAGCCCTCAGCTTTGCGTTCTTTGCGTCCTTAGCGGTGTAAAGCGCCACAGATTTATCACTCTCCAGATATTAAACCCTCGGCGCCGATATGTCACCGATGCAGCCACTTCGCATACCGACCTCTTGAAGAAGTTGCTACCCTGAAAGAATATCCTGGCAATTTTTCATATCCGAAGATTGTAAATATGGCAGGTCTGATCGATGTACTCTGGTTTGGAGGCGATACTGATGCGCTTGTCCGTGAATTTGCTTTTGAGGTTGAGCATACCACGGATGTTACAAAAGGACTTGGAAGGCTTCATGACCTTTATAAGTCGGGTCTGCGGACGAGATTATTTGATGTGTTACCGAATGAGAAAAAGAGCAAGTTCGACAGGGAAATCGGGCGCAGTTTGTTTAGCGACATCCGAGAAATCTGTAAAGTAAGAACGTACGAGCCTCTCATAATGCTCTACAATCAGGCGCTGGAGCATGATTTATTAAAAACTGAATTCTTTGGCGAGTAACATTTGAAACTAGTTGACAGTAAAATTAGTTACAAAGGAAAAAGAAAAGGCTTAAAAACTTCTGAGCGAATATGATTATTAAAATAAAAGTTTGCAAGGTGAAAAATGGCAGAGGTTGTTTTAAAACTCCCCAACGATTTCAATTGGATAGCGAAGAATAAAGAAGGTTTGAAATGGGTAGAGTCTGCTATCATAAACAGGCTTACTGAGATAAAAATTGGAAACCTGCTTGCAGAAAAGAGCAAGTTAAAAGAAAAAGATATCGATGAACTCGATCATGTCATAAAGCGTGCTCTATACAAAAGAATAAAGGCTGAGGAATGAAATTAGTACTGGATTCGAACATCATTTTTTCGGCTCTGATTAAAAAGTCAACTACAAGAAACATAATTCTCAGCGATGTATTTGAACTGCATGCGCCTGAATATATTTTTAGCGAGATAACGAAGCATAAGGAACTCCTGTTGAGGAAATCCAAAATGAATGAGGAAGGACTTGATGCTCTTCTTTTGCTTTTACAGAAGCATATCCGGTTAGTGCCGAAAGAAAAATACAATGAGAAGATGGCTCTGGCTGAGGATATTTTAAAGGGTATTGATGTAACAGATTCGCCTTTTTTGGCTCTGGCATTGGATTTGAATTGCCCGATATGGAGCAATGATGGGCACTTTAAACAACAAAATAAAGTTGAGGTACATACAACAAAAGAGTTGATAAAGACGATTAGTATGTAGGTATCGGTTCGTTAGTTTTCGAGCTTCCGGCGCATCAATAAGTGCAAGAGCCTTTTTGCGTCCTTCGCGGTGTACGATGCCGATATACCCGCGGCAACAGCATCAAATCAAAAACCGCGAAAAATAAAAAACCACAGAGAGCACAGAGGACACAGAGAAAAACAACAACCCTCTGTGATCTCTGTGTGCTCTGTGGTTCATCTTTTCTTTGACTCACCCTCGGCGAGCCGGCGGCTGGTCTTTCTCTGAAAATGAGGCGCTGGAGCTTTTTGCAGTGTACGGCGCCCGACATCGAACACTGATGACACGGATTAGACGGAGCTTCACGGATGCTTAATCCGTGCGTATCCGCGTCATCCGCGCGCTCCGTGGTCTATCACAAAGTCCATAGCTGTTTTTCGGTAGCAGGCGTCGCAGATTTATAACTCTTGAAATATTAAATCCCGGCGCCGATGTGTTCCCGATGCAACCTCCCCGCATCAAATCAAAAGCCGCGCACGATAAAACCACAGAGATCACAGAGTACACAGAGAAAAACAACAACTCTCTGTGCCCTCTGTGTCCTCGGTGGTTGATAATCTTTCTTTGACTCACCCGCAGTAAGGAGGCGTTGATCATTTTATGATAAATGAGGCGCTGACGCAAGAAATGATGACTTACCTTTGCGTTCTTCGCGCCCTCTGCGGTGTATAGCGCCGCATATTTATCACTCTCCAAATATTAAACCACGCGCCGATATGTTACCGATGCGGCCACTTCGCACTGAAAACCGTGCAGCATAAACAGCGAACTCAATACGAACTCGGGATGAACTCTAATAATTCAAAACTACAGCCTCAGGTATTGCTCCTCTTTTCTGACCTTGCAGTTAATCATCCTCTTGGCTCTCACCTGCTCAATCCTGTAACCATCATAAAGCTCTAAAATAAAGTCGGAATAGCTGTTGCTCAGCATGAGGAGGCATCCTTTTTTATCGAGTCGGCGATAAACTTCTGCCAATCGGCGCTGGTCTTTTTCTGAGAATGAGGCGCTTGTCAACCGTTGCGCCAGTTGGCGTCGCACACACGTATGGCTGCGCCATACGTGGATAATATTTCATGTAGCCTGTGAAGCTGGAAGTTGGGGAAAGCAGATGATAGGGAGGGTCGAAATACCAGATACCGTCGGATGCACCGTTTGTGGTCTGCTCTGAAAATCACAAACCGCAGATGAAGGCGCCCAGAGTCGCGCCTCTGGAGGGCGCATTCACGTATGGCTCCGCCATACGTGTCAAGACGGCTTAACGCAGATAAACGCAGATGTTTTCCAAATGCCTTCTGCTGCCTTCGCTTTGCGTTCTTTTGCGCCCTTCGCGGTGTAAAGCGCCGCATATTTATTACTCATCGCGGGCTACAGTAAGGCAGACGCTCCAGCAATTCAGCGATTATCAGGGGCATCCTGCTTGAAGCCGGAGAAAGGATGGAAAGGAAGATAGTTTCAAATCAACTCTTCAGGCTGATTTATTTTAATTACAGTATTTATATCGTCAAAATGCGCATCATAAGTCACAATGCAGTCACATTTTTCCATAAGGGCTAATATCGCATGCGGTATATCCGAAGCATCATTTAGCTTTATACTACTGGAATATCGAATCCTTTGCTCCCTATTAAGAAGAGGTATAATCTCAACCCGATTTTTCAATATCTCTTCAAGCGCTTTTTTACCGATACTTCTTGAGATATCTTGTGAAAAATTTTCTATTGCAAAAATGAACAGTTCGTGAAGTGAATAAAAAGATACTACTCCTGTAATCTCCTGCGAATTTATTTTATCAAATAAAGCCTTTACAGATTTGTATCTCTCTGGCTCTAACTTCCTGCCAAAACAGTAAACTACAAGTGCCGAAGTATCCAGATACGCACGCACTTAATCACGCCTTTATTTTCTCCGGGTGCTGGACAAAATCAACTAAAGTCCTGGATAAAGCAAGCGCTATTGCAGATATGCCCTGCTCTTCTAATAGTAGCATGCTTTTTTCTTTTGCTTTCGCTGAGAGTTTTATCAAATCCTTATTCTTTAATTGTACCGCTGCAATCTCATGAAGATTTGAAATCTCCTCATCCTGTTTCATGGTTCTCATAGTTATGTAGTTGATTTATTTATTTATAAAGATAACCTCAAAAACCTGAGGTAATGTAAATATTTGAGTTTTTGATTGATGACGGTTTTTATAAATGCTATGCAAAACATGGTATTTACGACCGTGTAAATATTAAACCTCCGGCGCCGATATGTTCCCGAGGCAACCATTTCAGATTAAAAACGGCACAAAATTAACACCGAACTCGTACGAACTCTAATAATTCATCACAACCGCTTCCGGTATTGCCCCTCTTTTCTTCCCATTGCAGTTAATCATCCTCTTGGCGCTCACCTGCTCAATCCTGTAACCGCCATACAGCTCTAAAATAAAGTCGGAATAGCTGTTGCTCAGCATGAGGAGGCATCCTTTTTTATCGAGTCGGCGATAAACTTCTGCCAATCGGCGCTGGTCTTTTTCTGAGAATGAGGCGCTTGTATAGCTTGTAAAGCTGGAAGTTGGGGAAAGCGGATGATAGGGAGGGTCGAAATTCAAGAAATCAGATGGTTGCACTTTGAAGGCTCTGCTTTTTGAAAATTAAAAACCGCAGATGAACGCAGATAAACGCAGATTTTTTCCTAATGCCTTTTGATGCCTTTGATTTGCGTTCTTTGCGCCCTTCGCGGTGTAAAGCGCCGCACATTTATCACTTTTTAAAAATTTAATCCTCGGCGCCGATATGTTGCCGATGCGACCTCCCAGCATTAAAAACCGTGCAGTATAAACAGCGAACTAATACGAACTCGGTATGAACTCTAATAATTCAAAACCACAGCCTCGGGTATCGCTCCTCTCTTCTTCCCATTGCAGTTGATCATCCTTTTTGCGCTCACCTGCTCAATCCTGTAACCGCTGTACATCTCTAAAATAAATTTAGAATAGCTATTACTCAGCATGACTATGCATCCTTTTTTGTCAAGCTCACGATAAACTTCTGCCAATCGTATCTGGTCTTTTTCGGCAAAGGAATTGCTTGTATAGCTTGTGAAGCTGGAAGTTGGGGAAAGCGGATGATAGGGGGGGTCGATATACCAGATACCGCTCGGTTGCACCATTTTTGGTTTGTTCTGAAAATCGCAAACCGCAGATGAACGCAGATAAACGCAGATGCTCTCCTAATGCCTTCTGCTGCCTCAGCTTTGCGGTCTTTGCGCCCTTCGAGGTGTACAGCGCCGCTCCTGCTGTCGCCTGACCCATATTTTGCTCCACTACACTCCGCAAAACATCAGATATACGCAAACGTTATACGCAATTGGTCGCTTTAAGAGGAGATGAAAACATGAAAAAGAAAGAAACAACCACAATTGAAGAAAAAGCCATCGAAATTAAAGGTTCTGTGGCTCGGCATGAAATTGTGAAAAAAGTTGTAAACATATTTATTGACTCTGAAAGTCATCAGAGAGGACACGGTGTAAAATTTCGTTACCCTGTGGAGAATTTATCAATTGGCAAGAAACTTTTTATTTTCAGACCAGCAGGTTTAAACAAATGGAACTTTGATTTTAAAGTAGAAGTCTTGGAAGAATTTGGATTAGGGAGAGGAACGCATGATGAAATCAAATCAGACTTTAAGAATAAGAAACAAGAAAATCCACAAAAATTTAACGATTTATTAGAAGCTCTCACTACCCTCTACAATTGTTCAGAGAATGATGTTGACCGATTGCTAGAAAAATATCCTGATTTACAAATGATATTTCAAACAGGTGCGAAAGTAGACGTTCTTTTAAAAGTAGTAAAATGGATGTTCATTATGGAAGATATCGTTTATTGGAATTACAAAGGACGAGCAATGTTATACAATGCTATAAGGGAGGCATAGATATGACTAAGAATAATATTGAAACTTACCTAAATAAAGTGTTCTTAAAAGATATCATGGATATTTTGAAAGAACTCCCGGATAAGTGTGTTGATATGGTTTATGGTGACCCTGATTATAATGTAGGTATAGAGTACGGAGATAAATCATATACGAAATCTTTTGACGAATATATTGAGTGGTATATCGAATTAGCGAGGGAATCTTTAAGGGTTTTAAAAGATGATGGCAACATGTTTTTGATAAATTACCCTAAACAAAATGCCCACTTGCGAGTAAAATATCTAGATACGATATGCTATGAAGTCTCCGATTATGTTTGGGTATACAATACTAATGTTGGTCATAGTCCTAATCGGTTTACCACAGCTCATAGAAGTATTTTGCACTGTAGAAAAACGAAAGATAATAAGTTTTTCAAGGATAGTGTAGCCGTACCCTATAAGAATCCTAACGACAGGAGAATTTTAAGTAATTTAGCGAATGGTTCAAAAGGGAGGATGCCATATGATTGGTTTTATTTTGATTTAGTTAAGAACGTCAGCAAAGAAAAAACATTTCATGCTTGCCAAATTCCTCAGAAACTTTCTGAAATGTTAATTAAATCATGCACAATGCCTCCAAGCGATATTGTTTTAATTCTTTTTGGTGGGAGCGGTTCTGAGATAGAAGTCTGTAAGGCACTTAATAGACAATATATCTCGGCTGAGATTGATGAAAAGTATTACGAGATGATTCTGGACAGGTTGAGTAAAGGCAGAATAGAAGAAAGATACAGGTTAAAACTAAATGGAGATGAAATCAAAAACTTTCATACACAACCCACACAACTTACACTTAATGAAGAATAAAAAAATTAAATTAAAATATATTCTTAAAATAGATAACTACATATACTGTTTATAAGACTACTACTTCTCAATCCAATTTATTAACACAACCATTTTGATGTTAGCTACATTTATCAATTTTATCGAGCTCTTGTAGCAATTTTTTTCCCAGATCTGTGATTCTATAGAAGCGATTTTTTGTTGTGTCCGGTGTGACACATTCTGCTATTCCTTTCTCGGATAGCTCTCGCAAAGCTCGGCTTATGTGAGATAAGTGTACTTGGGATGACTTCGCTATCATTCCTGGAGTCTTTGGTCCTGTCGCAAGTTCTTTCAGACAAAGGCATCTTGTTCGTCCTTGGATGAAAGAGAGAAGTTCCCACATTGAGCACATGATATAATTTTCTGAAGGATATTTATTGTTACCATTTGGTAATCAAATTACATTATTACGACATCTTTCTGGTAATAAAGCAATTTAGATCTCCTGATGATGTCAGGCTGTGCCTATTTCACGCGATGATATGAAAGATATCCTGTCTACAAGACTTTTTAATAGAGATCGGCAGGCTCGGCAGCGACTAAAGGAAACTAGGGAGATGCGTATCAGAGAAGCCATACGATGGGAAACTGGTCAATCTTTAGAGGAACCCAGAAGATATGTTGTTAACGTATTATCCAATGATATAGAGGTTTATTTTCTTAAGCCAGGGAAAGAAGCGTTTAGAGACATACCTAACATACACGATATGACTCCAAAGGTTAGCCATTTTTATGAAAATGCAAGATTTGATGATATATGGGTGTATCTTTCGAAAATATCAGCTATAGATTTTGATTTGTTCAAGATGGTCATGGTTTTGATTTATCGAAATGCTCATCACATAGATCATAAAGAGGAATTAGGTAAAATAAGGTACAGACCCAACGAGAATGTAATGGTTTGTATTGAACAAATCCAAGAAGAGATTAATAACGCATTGCCAGATGGAGGACTGTTGGGACTTCTGAATTTTTTAGACATATTAGGTTGGAATGAAGATGTAAAATATCATACGGAGAATAATCTACCCACATTCTCAGGGAAACATGAATTCAAGACTGGTAGAATTAACACATTGCTCACCTGCATACGGGTACCTTTTCAGATGTCCATTTTTATTAAGAACATAATAGATAACACCAATAATCCGAATGAAATAAATTTTCGATTGGGTTATGAGATTATGCAACAATTTGCGAAATCTAGAGGGACATGTACACCGACTAATGAACAATTGATGGACTGGTTAACACCATATATCCATAATTAAGTCGAAAAGAAAGATTACTTCTTAAGAATAATAACCATCTCTTCTCTAATATTCCCTACACTTGTTTTTTGTAATTCTCTTTTTATGATCATGTCTTCTTTAAATCCTATTTTTTTACCAAGTTCTAAAATAACCTCACCGTTAGGTATCTCTACATATTCATTATGGATCATGAAATGATTGTTACCAATTATTATTGCACACTTTGATCCTATTCTCATCACTCTGTACATTTCCCGTAAAGTGAACAACATATCTATAAAAAATTTATATACTCTTAACCCGGCATCTTGCCTTCCATTATCTAACAACATAGAAACATACTTATGAGCAAGAACAGACATGCTTAATGGGTCTTTTTCTTTATCTTCCACGAGTTTTAATAATTCTTTTTTATCATAGTTGATTCTTGGATTTCCCATCATGTTTTTTCCTAATTGTTCCATTGATTCGACAAGTTTCAACAAAACTAACTGTGGATAATCATTCTTAATATAATCTAAAGCGGTGGAATATGGTGGCGAATTCACAATCCCATCAGCAGAATTATCTTTAATAACTTTCATGTCCCTTGTATCTGCCACATAGGCATGAGCTTTACCAACTTTAATTTTAAGCACTTCATTTAATTTGTGAAATAAATAAATCCTCAAATACAAGTCATTCATTCTCTCTCTTAAAACTTCCACAAATTCATTTTGTGTTCTTCTTGCTATATCACTTATTGACCCACTTAAGGATAAAAGCAAAAATTCTCTAATTTTATCATCTTCACAGAATTTTAATAATTCTCTAGCAATTATTATTTTTTGAACAACAAGTTCTTTATTCCTAAACCCATCCATTCTTTCAATTTCTTTTATAGCAATTTGTGCTTCTTCCTTAATTTTCTCTGACGTTAACCTATTTTCAATAAGAAGCTTTTGTCTATTGTTCACCCTGATAAAGTGATTTATTTCAGTATCTACCATCTTCAAATAGTCATCTGCTGCTCTCCTTAATTTTTCTAACGGTATAGTTATAGAATGGCATTTTACGTTACTCATTAATACAGAGAGTGGGTTAATTTCTACTCCAAGACTATCGAGACCTAAATAACCTGCCTCAACCAATAATGTGCCACTTCCTGCAAAATTATCTAAAACAATACCCTCATTTTTAGGACAAATATAATTCAATAAAACCCTAACCATCTTAGGATGAAATTTTCCTTTGTAAGGGTGCATATAGTGATTTAAGTACAAAGAAGTCTCCTCTCGGATCGCAAAATAATCTTCTAATCTTTTCCCTATAGCCAGTGTTGAAGACGCAGGAATTCTATAAATATTTTTTATTAAATGAGAAAATAAAATCTCTACATTTCTATCAATTTCACTTTCATTCCTGCTTAACTTTGAAATATACTCTGATTTCTCTAAAAAATATTGATTCGTAATAAATCTAAAGAGTTTTTTTCCATCTTTTTCAAAAAATTGAACATTTTTGTTTATAGTTCCTTCAGGGAAAATTAGTTCTAATATTTTTTCTGGTTCTTCTTTACTTTCTATTATTAAAAAGAATTCTCGTGTATAAGCTAGCCGTTTAACTAAATGTGTAACATCTGTACCTTTTGATTTTTTTCCATAATATCCCTGTATTTTTCCATAAGGTAATTCAGCAGTTATAATGTCTTGGATTCTTACCGGTTCGGAAGTGAAAGTCTTTAGCGGCTCCTCTAAAAGTTTATCCGAAAAATTATTAATCTCTGTTACTTCCCCAAACAATCCAATAATCTCTAATTTAGCAAAATCCTTAGATTCATGTTCACTTTTTATATTATTGAATATTTTAAAATAAAAGTGTATCATCATTTCTTCTCCCTTTTAGTTCAACTAATCTTCTACTGATACTCCTTTTTGCATAACACCCGTAATCTCTAAGTTCAACTATTGTGTTTCCTTATGAATTCATCGACTTCAGTTACTATGTTTGTAATAAGTTTTTCTTATTCGGATGTAAATAATTCTGCGAATCATAGTCTATTACAACATAGTTACAACTTGATTACAATTTAATTACATCTATATTTATATATTACTCATAAGATCAATCTCGATCCTTGCGCGAAATCACAAGGACCGACTACAAACAATTCCTCCAATCCCATTCGGAAGTCGAAATCGGAGAAACAACAATAAAACTCCAGCAGAAGTGGAAGCTCTCAAAATTCGCCCCCTCCACCTTCACCCCAGAAACCACCACGGTCTGGAGCTTCCCCGACCGCGGCGACTGGGCAACGCACGTAGGGAATTACAGGGGCAATTGGTCGCCATACATCCCGCGCAACCTCATTCTTCGCTACACGGCGCCGGGAGAACTTGTGCTCGACCAGATGGCGGGGTCTGGCACCACGCTTGTGGAATGCAAGCTCCTGGGACGGCGCGCCGTGGGCGTGGACATCAATCCCGATGCTGTCATGGTGGCGCGCAACAGGCTGGATTTCGCCTATACACCGCTGGATGCCGAGTATAAAGTACCGGAAATCAGGACATACGCGGGAGATGCGCGCTCACTTGACCTGATAGAGAATGAATCCATTGACCTCATCGCTACCCATCCGCCCTACGCCAGCATCATCCCTTATTCCCACGACCGCCAGGGCGACCTCTCAAGCGTGCACAGCATCGCCGAGTTCGAGCAGGAGATGCGGCGGTGTGGCCAGTGAGTGCATGCGCGTCCTCAGGCCCGGAAAGCACTGCGCCGTCCTCATTGGCGATACACGGCGCAGCAAGCATTTCGTGCCCATCACGCCGCGGGTGCTGATGAGCTTCCTCGAAGCCGGGTTCATCCTGCGCGAGGATATCATCAAGCTGCAGTGGAAGATGAAGAGCACAAGGGAAAAGTGGTTCGGGAAAAAGTATGACTTCTATCTCATCGGGCATGAGCACCTGTATGTGTTCAGGAAGCCGGATGCGGGGGAGAAGACGGCGAGGTTCAGGGAGAGTATGAGGTGGTGGTAACTAAGTCAGGTTTAAATATTCCAAACGCATGATATTCAGAGGTTAAAGAAAATGGCAGCAACAAATGAAAGCATTTACAGAGAACTCAAGCTTTTAAGAACCGAAATAAGAGATTTGAAGAGCCTGCTGGTTCCCGAAGTTGAGCCGGAAGAAGATGAGCTTGAAGCTATCAGGGAAGGCGAAAAAGAATACAAAGCGGGTAAATATGTAGATTGGAAAGCATTAAAAGCGAGAAAAAGCTCCAATGTATAGAATAGTTTTAACAAAAAGAGCCGAGAAAAGCCTTACTGCACTTCCTGAGGATGTTCAAAGCAGATGTGGAGGTGTCTTTGGCGAACTTCAATATTCTTTTGCACCCATCAGAATGGACGTTATAAAACTCAAAGGTCATACGGGTACTTACAGAATACGCCTTGGAGATTGGCGAATCATCTATAATGTTGATAAAAAGAACAAACTAATTATTATATACGATATTCTGCCGAGAAAGACCGCTTATAGAGGCTTAAAGCTATGATCGAATAGACACATGGTTTCAGTAGAATTTGATTCAGAAGTTAATGCGATGTATATCCATTTAAAAAAAGGAAAAGTAGATAGATCTGAGCCTTTAGCAGACAATGTTATTGTCGATGTTGATAAAAAGGGAGAAGCAATAGGCATTGAGATCTTACTTCCAAAACATGATATAAGGGTATCGGAGTTCGTTTCTAAAGCTTTAAAGGTAGAGGCATAATAACCTTGTTAAGGTAGAATACCGTTCGCTTCGCCCCCTCCACCTTCACCCCGGAAACCACCACGGTCTTTGATGAACCCAAAGATATTCAAAAATTTTAGAGGGGTTCATCAAACTGGAGCTTCCCCGACCGCGGCGACTGGGCTACGCACATCGGAAACTACAGGGGCAACTGGTCGCCCTACATCCCGCGCAACCTCATTCTCCGTTATACGGCGCCGGGAGAACTTGTGCTTGACCAGCCCGATTACCCTTCGGGAGCGGGAATCCACGTATGCCTGCGGGGCATACGTGTCTGCGCCCTCCCGAGGCGCGACTCGGGATGGTGGGCTCAGGCACAACGCTTGTGGAATGCAAGCTTCTGGGCAGGCGCGCCGCGGGTGTGGACATCAATCCCGACGCTGTCATGGTGGCGCGCAACAGGCTGGATTTCGCTTATGCGCCTCTGGATGCTGATTATCGAGCGCCGGAGATTAAGACGTATGTCGGGGATGCGCGGTCGCTTGACCTGATTGAGAGCGAATCCATTGACCTTATCGCTACCCATCCTCCCTATGCCAGCATCATCCCGTACTCGCACAACCGCGAGGGCGACCTGTCGAGCGTGCACAACATCGCCGAGTTCGAGCAGGAGATGCGGCGTGTGGCTAGTGAGTGCATGCGCGTGCTCAAGCCCGGAAAGCACTGCACCGTCCTGATAGGTGATACAAGGCGCAGCAAGCATTTCGTGCCCATCACGCCGCGGGTGCTGATGAGCTTCCTTGAGGCAGGGTTCATTCTGAGGGAGGATATCATCAAGCTGCAGTGGAAGATGAAGAGCACAAGGGAGAAGTGGTTCGGGAAGAAGTACGATTTTTACCTGATAGGGCATGAGCACCTGTACGTGTTCAGGAAGCCGGAGTCGGGGGAGAAGACGGCGAGGTTCAGGGAGAGCATGAAGTGGTGGTAGGCGTTATATCAGGCTCTTACTTTTAATCCTGTCAATCCTGTTATCCTGTCAGGAGTAGACAGAGTTCGTACGAGTTAGTATTAGTTCGTTGTTGATTCTATTCTTGGACGGCACCGCCCTTCGGGCGGGTTGCTGCATGGGTACTATTGAAATGGCAACATGAGAATCATATTACCCATAAAATTAAATAATATGGGAATCAAGATACCCATATAAGTGAAAAATATGGTAAACCTCCTGAAATACAACCTCCACTGGAGAGAAGGTTTCAACTATGGATATGAGAAGAAAAGGGAGCTTTTCGATGAGCTTGCCAGGCATCTGGACTCAAGGCAGGTTCTTGGGATAATCGGTCTGCGCCGTACGGGTAAGACGGTGCTCTTAAAGCAGTTCATAGACCATCTCATAAAACAGGGTACAAAAAGGGACAGGATACTCTACTTTTCCTTTGACGAGGAAGCGGTATCCCTTGACGATGTCGTAGGCGATTTTCAGTCAAGGATAGGCATGGACATCCAGAGCGCAGGCAGGCTTTATCTGTTTCTCGATGAAATCCAGAAGCTTGAAGGCTGGCAGAACCAGATAAAATACTACTATGATACCTACCCCAATCTCAAGTTTTTTGTTTCAGGTTCGTCCTCGCTTTTCTTAAGAAAGAAGGCAGAAGAATCCCTTGCTGGCAGGATATTCCTTTTTCATCTTCCTGTATTGAGTTTTATTGAATTCCTCCACTTTAAAGGTGAGGATGAACTGATTAACAGACCAGAAATGTTCAAAGAGGCACTAATAAAAGAGACGCTCCTTTATGCTAAAAGGCAGTTCCCGGAGCTTGTTACAGCTGACGAACCTTTTGTTAATATGTACGTTGAATCAATAATCAACAAGCTCATCTATGAAGACCTGCCGCGGATATTCCCCATAGAATATGAAGACGCGCTCAAGCAGATACTCAAAGTCGTAGCCTCAAACCCGGGAATTATGACCGATTATTCTGCGTTGGCGACGGACTTGGGCATCAGCAGAAAGACGCTCTCCAAATATATCTTCTATCTGGAGAGAGGTTTCATTCTACAGAAATGCTACAACTTCTCAAGGAACCGGTTAACAAGCGAAAAGAAGATGAAAAGGCTTTATCTTTCCAGCACCACGCTGTTATTCCATCTATGTGAAGCTCCTGAGCCGGGCAGGGTCGTTGAAAATCTTGTAGTAAACTCTTCAAAAGCGCAGTTTTTCTGGAGAAAGGGGACTGCTGAGGTGGATTGTGTCCTGACCGAAGATGGAGCAATTATTCCGCTTGAGTCCAAATATAAGAACAACATACAGAGAAAGGATCTGAAGGGTCTATTAAAGTTCCTTAAAGAGTTCTCTCTTGACCGGGGTTATGTTGTCACAAAAGACGACGAAGAGGAAGTGAGAGTGAATGGAAATCAGATTATGTTTATACCCTTATGGAAATGGCTATTGCAATGGGAAGAACTTAAATCCAAAAAAAGTAAAAAATCAGGTTCGCCGATAGAAGGAGAATAATAAACCTCCCCTCCAAGTGGACGATCTCAAAATTCGCGCCTCAATAAAGTGGTAATATGTGTTTTACTTATCCTCGGTACATTGAAACCCACCAGGCAGTCCTCGCGAAGTCGAGCAAGCAGTTCTTTATTCTCTCACAGGTTGCTGTTCTCTTAATATGCTCTTTGACCGAAGAGCAATCTCTCTCACCAATCTTTGTCTGTTTTCAGGACGGGAATTGGACGGAACCGTTAGATGCCCAGGACGGGATCCGAACCCGTGACCTCCAGATTTCTCAGGAAGCTTAAGCGCCTTGTGTATTACCCTATGAGTCTGGCGCCCTAACCAACTAGGCCACCTGGGCACAACCCTTCCATACATGCAAAGCGGTATTAAAATATATCGTATTTCTGATGATGGAATCGGTTTGCGTTAGTCTGTTGTTTGTTCTATCAGTTCAAATTATCAACAACAGCACCGATCTTTTTCAAATCATCAAAGAAACCAGGATACGAGATGCTGACCGACTCTATCGTATCGATTGTCGTATCGCCGGCTACCATCCCTGCCACAGCCAGAGCCATAACAATCCTGTGGTCATCCCAGCCGTGTACCTCTGCCCCGCGTATCGTCCCGCCTTTGATAACCAGCCTGTCCTTTTCTTCCACGATGTCCACGCCCATTTTTTTAAGTTCAACTGTCATCGCATGAAGCCGGTCGGTTTCCTTGTATCTTACATGCTCCGCATTCTCGATGACCATAGTCCCTTCTGCTGCCGCTCCGAGCACCGCCAGAGTTGGAACAAGGTCAGGGGTCTTGCCCACATCCACAATTATGCCTTTTAGACTGCCTTTGCTTACCTTAATCTCCCCTTTTTTCTTGTCCCATGAGATTTGCGCCCCCATTTTTTCAAGCATCTCGATCAAAACCGAATCGCCCTGCTCCGAAGGGAAAAGGTTCTTGATAGTAATTTCTCCACACAATGCTGCTGCAGCCATCATATATGAAGCGGAAGAAAAATCCCCAGGAACGCTGTACGACTTCATGTTATACTCCTGGTTCGGCGGGATGGCAAAAGAATTAGGGGCATCGCATGTTATTTTCACGCCTGCATCTTTTAGCATGGCGATGGTGATATCCACGTAGGGTCGTGATTTCAACTCTCCTTTAATTAATACGGTGGTCGTGTTCTGTGCAAAGGGACAGGCGATAAGCAGCGCTGATACGAACTGGGAGCTTATCGAGCCGTCTATATGCACGCGCCCTCCCCGCATTTTTCCCCTTACCACGAGCGGTGCCATTCCGTTATTGCGCGTAGAGAATGCCTCAGCCCCGAGGTCATTCAGTGCATTGAGCAAAGGGGTATTCGGTCTTGTCCTGATACTGGCATCGCCTGTAAGGACGGTGCCGCCGTTTGCAAGCGAAGCCACTGCTGTCATTATGCGAAGTGTTGTGCCTGAATTTGCAACATCGATAACATTATCTGGGGTTTTTAATTCCCCATCGAATCCTTTGATTATGAGTGAGTCTTTCTTTGATTCTACCTCAGCACCAAAAGCTTCCACGGCTCTTATTGTAGCTTTCGTGTCCTCCGATATGAGCGGGTTGTAAACTGTGGCTTTCTTCGAGAGGGCAGCAATTGCAATAGCCCTGTGTGTGTAGCTTTTTGAGGGAGGGGCGCTGATGGTTCCTTTAATGTCGGATTTGCGGATAACCAGCTTCATCGAACATGCTAATTGAAGACGCAACTATTTATAAGTGATACTGGATTGTGATTAAAAAGAATCCGTTAACAAAAGACTTAAATGCAACAAAACCGTTTATGCGAATCCCTCAAAGTCCGGATAGTGTAGCGGCCTATCATGGAGGCCTGTCGAGTCTCCGACCCGGGTTCAAATCCCGGTCCGGACGTCCTTTTTTTTGTTCAACTCCCTGCACAATGTGTTAAGAAAAAATCCCATAATTTGGTGAGGATTGATGAAATTATGGAGTCAATCCGACAATCTCCAAGTAAGGCGTTTAACAAAAATTTGAGCGCCCCGACTGGGATTTGAACCCAGGTCTTAAGATCCGCAATCTCAAAGGATATCCGGACTACCCCATCGGGGCACGAGCAAACATTCATTTTTACCTATTAAAGGTTATTGGATTTTTTCAAGCTCAAGCAATCTGGTTTTTATATCCACACCTGCTGAGTACCCGCCGATACCGTTCTTTGCAACCACCCTGTGACAGGGGATAACAATCGGAAGAGGATTGATTGCAAGCGCCCTTCCTGCTGCTCGCGCTCCTTTGCTGCCTATGTTTCGTGCAAGTTCCGAGTATGTAATTGTTTCACCGTATCCGATTTTTGTTGTTTCCTCAAGCACTTTTTGCGCAAAAGGAGAAAGGTGCGATATGTCTAACTCGCACGAAAAATCAATTTCTTCACCATTAAAATAGCGTTCCAGTTCAAAACTGATGTCGAGTGTTTTTCTCTCTTTTAAATTTTCTTTACTTTTTAAAAATCTGATCGAGCGTAATTTCTTCTTATAATCTATTTCAACATAACATTCAATCGGTTTTGCAAAAATAATATCAATAAATTCGGTCATTTTTTATTTCAAGTTTTGATTGTCTCTTCGTATAGATGAAAGTATAACACGATAGTATTACAATCGAAATACCAGAGCAATCTATAAGCTTTAAAATTCTATTGAGTATCTTATGTACCACCTTGAGTGCATTGAATGTCACAGGAAGTATCCAGAAACCGAGGTTATCTACACCTGTCCATGCGGTGGTCTCCTTGATGTTGTCTATGATTACTCGGATATCAAGATTACAAAAAAGGACTTGAAAGGACCGCTGTCGGTCTGGAAATACCGCGCACTCCTGCCTGTGGGCAGGGAGCCTGTGTCCCTGAAGGAAGGCGGGACACCGCTCTATCGCGTCGGAAGGCTCTCAAAAGATGTTGGAATGAAAGAGGTTTATGTCAAGCACGAAGGCATGAACCCAACAGGTTCATTCAAGGACAGAGGGATGACAGTCGGAGTTACAAAAGCCCTTGAACTTAACATGAAAACTGTCGCCTGCGCCTCCACCGGGAACACATCAGCTTCGCTGGCAGTGTACGGGGCAAGGGCAGGGGTTCCTGCTGTTGTTCTCCTGCCTTCGGGAAAGGTAGCACTGGGGAAATTGGCGCAGGCTCTCATGCACGGAGCAAAGGTTTTGAGCATCCGTGGAAATTTTGATGATGCGTTAAAACTGGTGCGTGACCTCTGCGACAGGGAAGGGTTCTATCTCTTAAATTCGGTAAACCCTTATCGCCTTGAAGGACAAAAGACCATCGCTTTTGAGATTGCAGACCAGCTGGGATGGCAGGCTCCGGATCGAATTATCCTGCCTGTTGGAAATGCGGGGAACATCACGGCTATTTACAAGGGTTTCAAGGAGCTAAAGCATCTTGGACTCACAGATAGCGTCCCGAAAATGACAGGCATACAGGCAGAAGGAGCATGTCCCATAGTTGCGGCCATCAAGAATAATAAATCTACAATAACACCTGAAGCCAAGCCAGAAACCGTAGCTACCGCGATCCGCATCGGCAACCCTGTAAATGCAGTAAAGGCATTGACTGCAATAAGGGAATCCGGAGGAACTGCTGAGACTGTATCAGATGAAGAGATAATCAGAGCACAGCATGAACTTGCAAGTCTTGAAGGGATAGGGGTTGAACCAGCCAGTGCGTCTTCGATTGCAGGATTACGGAAGCTCGTGGGTTTAGGGGTAATAGATATTGATGAAAATGTTGTGTGCGTCACTACGGGACATTTGCTTAAGGATTCCGAGCATGTGCTTGCGGTATGTCCCAAGCCCATAGAAATTGATGCCACGATAGAAGCTGTGAGAAAAGCTGTTTTCTCAAATTAAATGCCGAAGGAATTTAGTACAGGGAAACCAATCTTGGAGCGATGAAAGATACAATCATCGCATTATCGCAGAAAAACAGGAACAATAAGTTCTTAAAAAATAAAATTGAACTTCGATGCAAATGCGGTTATTCTGAAAAGCTCACGTATTATGATTTTTTAGCACGCGGTGAGTTCAACATTGGTCAGCCCACTCCTATTCTCAGTCCTTTTATATCCGAAGCCATTTACGATGAAACCATCAACGCAACCCCGCTTGAGTTATCAAAGAAATGTCCTGCCTGCGGGGAAGAAATGGCCGCCGTTTTTCCTTTATCCATGGAAAATCTTATCCCGATTTTACAGTCCAAGCCGCCTGACCCTCAGATGTACGGGTGATATTATGGAAACGATAGAGGCGATAAAATCACGACGAAGCGTCCGGGGATTTACGTATGAAAGCGTGAGTGATGAGGTGATAGTGCAAATCCTCGATGCGGGAAGGTGGGCGCCCTCAGGTTTAAATAACCAGGCATGGCGGTTTATAGTGGTGCGAAATAAGGAAACGAAAGTGAACCTTTCTAAACTTACAAACTACGGTCCGACTATAAATAATGCCCCTGTGCTGATAGTGGTTTTTCTTGACAAAGAACATATGTATCATTATACAAAAGATGTGCAATCCATAGGCGCGTGCATTCAGAACATGCTGCTTGTCATTCACTCCATGGGACTTGGCGGGGTGTGGCTTGGCGAGATACTGAAGAATAAAGAGATGGTGAATAAAGTCCTTGAAGCGCCGGATTCTTATGAATTGATGGCAGTAGTTGCTCTCGGGCATCCTGTTAAAAAAGAAAGGGCTTCTGAAAGGAAAAACCTTAATGAGCTTGTTTTCCGTGAAAGGTTCGGGGCAACTTGGTAGGCGGTCTGTGTTGATCACATAATCTATGGTTATGATGATAATTATAATTGTATATATGCGGGTTAATATTATATACAATGGGGGTTATAGGTTTTTTAACGATTAATTAAGATATATTTGTTGTTACATGGGAGGATAAAATGATAGTCTCACCGTATTGCGAGAAACATGATATGGCGATAAGGCTTCTGACGCTTTCGCATTGTGGAAAGCGACACGATGATGACTGTGAAAGCGGGCTGTGCGAACACTTCGGGATGCGGTTTTATTCAAAGGATGGATTCTAGAACGGGGAAGCTATGAGCATACTTGATATTACGGAAGAAAAAATATTTCAGACATTAGGCAGGGGTAAGGACCCTAATTACAAACCCATACTAAGAGCCAACCTGATAAGAAGGGTTGAACCTTTCGATTTTGCCCGCCTGTTACAATAACATATCATCCTCTTTTTAACAGACTATGACCATAACCTTTATATCCGATAACGGTTATGTATGATTTTGACAAAACTAAAAATAGGAGTAATTATGACAATGAGCCTGAATTTCTTTAAACAATATCACAGCACCGTGATAAAAGCGCTGGGCGAGGATGCCAAGAAAGTAAATGCCAAAGTGGGTTCGATAATGGCTGATAACTGGGCGGATAACGCAGGGAATTTCAATAATAATACGGAGTTTGCACAGAGCTTTGAGAATTATCTCAAGAACCAGCTTGAGTTTGCAAAGCAAGTGGAAATTAACTGCGACGAAAAGAACTATACGCTCGACATCAAAGGATGTGCCATCTGCCACGGCAACGAGATACTGAGAAAGCAAGGCATTCCGACGGCTTGCCCTATTGTGCAGGCTGCCAAATATGCAGCCGTCAGGAAAATCGGGAGAAACGTCATCACGAAGGGAGTGGAAAAGCCCGGCATTGTTGGCGAATGCACCATCAGGTTTGAACTTGAGTAAAGGTCTCAAATCCCGAGGCGTTCCAGCAAGGGATCCGTCGCTCCCGAAGAATTAAAAGCACGCTTTCGCCGAAGACATGACTCGCACACTCCACAGGGTCTTTCCCAGCCCTCATAACACGACCACGACCATTCAAGCGGAGCATCTATCTCAAGCCCCCGCTTTACGATTTCGACTTTACTCATGGAAATCAGCGGGGTATAGACTGAAGGATGCGTAAGTGTGCCGAATTTTAGCATCCCATTGAAGCTCTCTACGAATTCAGGCGTGTTATCAGGAAACGTTGCGGCTTCCTCGGCATCGAACCCGGTTACAATAAGGTCATATTTATAGTTCTCAGCAAGTGCAGCTCCTATTGAAAGAAAAACCACATTGCGTGCAGGCACCCATACCTTTTCTGCGGTTTCCCGCGTGATCTCCCTGTCATCAAGTTCGCTTTCCAGTATTTTCGGAAGCGCTCCTCCGCCTGTGAGCGCGCCGCGAAAGGTGCTGTACCATGGAAGGGATATTATGATGTGACAAACATTGAAAAGCTCACATATTTTTTTTGCAAATGTTATTTCTTTTTCGGATGCTAGCTGTCCGTAATCGAAGGTCACACACAGCACTTCATCGCACCTGTTATATGCTTCCTTGAACGCAACCGTGGAGTCAAGACCTGATGAAAGTAAAACGACGGATTTCATATATCGAACTTATTTTTAAGCAGTAAATATTTATCGTTTGATGCGTATTCATCGCTGATGCGGCCCACAATAGACGAATACTTCATGGAGATAGCGAGCATCGTGGCGAAACGCTCCACCTGCCTCCGGAACCAGGTGGGTGCGGTGATAGTGAGGGATAAAAGGATACTATCCACCGGATATAACGGCGCGCCCCGAAATCTTGCGCACTGCCTCGATATAGGGTGCATAAGGCAGCAGAATAACATCGCGTCAGGAACCCGGCACGAATTATGCCGCGCTGTGCATGCAGAACAGAACGCCATCATACAGGCGGCACTGCACGGCGTAAGCATCGAGAACGCCACTGTTTACTGCACCCACCAGCCATGCATATTATGTGCAAAGATGTTAATCAATGCCAGGATTGAGAAAGTAGTTTTCGGGGTAGTCTATCCTGATACAGAAGCACTGGATTTTTTTGATAAAGCCGGGGTTAAGATTGAACAACTGAATATAAGTTTGAACCCCTGAATTATATGCTCCCGATAATTGCAATTATTATAAAAGCGGTGTGGCTGATGCTGCCCGCGTATATCGCGAACCCCACGGCTGTAATCTTTGGAGGCGGGACTCCCATTGACCTTGGGAAGAAATGGCGGGACGGGCGAAGAATTCTGGGTGAGGGCAAGACCTTCCGCGGGCTGGTAGGAGGTGGAGCATGCGGGATTATCATTGGTCTTATTCAAAGACAGGTCTCGCCAGCAGGTGAAATCTTTGTAATCCCGTCAATAACTGCTGTGATAGCTCTTTCATTTGGTGCTCTGCTCGGGGATATAGTAAAAAGTTTTTTTAAACGAAGGCTTGGATTCGAGCGCGGGGAAAAACTGCTGCTGATCGACCAGCTGGATTTTGTGGCAGGTGCATGGATTCTTGCCTATATTGTTGATCCGCAATGGTTTACTGAAAACTTTACGTACTGGATAATTATTATAGTTCTCATCCTGACACCGATACTTCACAGATTAACCAATATTATCGGTTTTCATATTAAATTAAAAAAGGAGCCCTGGTAATGAAATCACTTGCGGATGCCCTTAAGGGATGTGGAGCTATTAAGTTTGGCGAATTCACCCTCGCCTCGGGAAAGAAAAGCAGGTATTACGTTGATATCAAGAAAGCAAGCACGAATCCACAGATATTAAAATTAATAGCGCAGCGCATAGCAGAGACATTAAAGTCCCGTTCCATCCATGCGGATTATATCGGCTGCGTAGCGCTCGGCGGGGTGCCTATTGCTGCTGCCGTCTCGCTTGAAACGGTTTTGCCTCTGATAATATTGAGGAAAGAAGTAAAAGATTATGGCATCAAGGAGCAAATCATAGGCGATTTTATTCGCGGAAAGCTTGTCCTGATGGTTGAGGATGTTGCCACGACAGGCGGTTCTGTCCTGAAAGCCATAAAAACATTAAGGGACGAGGGGCTGGTTATCCGTTATGTCATAGTGGTGGTTGACCGCGAGGAAGGAGCAAGCAAGAGCCTTGCTGATGCTAATGTTGAACTCATTCCGCTTGTGAGGATAAGTGAATTGCTGAAATAGTTGTCTTACTAAAAATAGGCAGGGTGGTTAACCACCGACCTGCCCTTTTCATCGTTTCCGCCAGAGATACGCAAGTCCTGCGCCCAGTAATCCCACCGTCAGCTCGAATCCCGGCATCTTTGGGGTTGGCGTTCCTGGTGGTGTCGCTGCAGGCGTAAGCGTTGCTGTTGGTACAGGCGTTCCTTCTTCCACCACCACGTCCACGGTGTGCTCAGAGAAGTTTGCGATATACATCAACGCCTGCATGCGGTTTCCACCCTGCATGGTCAGCCAGAACGATGATTCGGTGGCATTATACAGATCGTCCGCGCTCATGACCTGCCTCATGGGTTTGTTGTCGATGTAGAGGTTAATCTTCTGTCCTCCAGTCCAGCTCAGAGAGCTGTTGTCGATGTTCATCATAAAGAATCTCCCGGACGGGTTTGTGGAGCTAACGGTCATTCTCATGCGATTTTTTTCCATCGACCTTATCATCACGTTCATATCGTCCGAATAGTTTGCAATCGAAGATTTGTCATAATCTCCGACATCAATCTCTGCCCCTGCCCTTTTTTTCATCACTTCTTCCATGAACTTTTCATGTCCCTCGCTAAAAGGCATATTCACAGGCACTGCCCTGAAAATAGCATTCCCCGCGCCGGATTCGATTTTAATCTCATCTCCTGCGATGTTTATGGATGTTGCGTTGGTCCCCGTGATAAATGCAGTCAGGTTATCAGCATCAATTTTTATTACATTATTTTGTTTTGAAGCCTTCACACCCACCGCAAGTTTAAAAGTGATACTCGTTGCTATTTTTGTCCTGATGTTAATCACAGCCACAGGATTATCATGCAGTTGTAATACTACGGAGCCGTCCTTGTTGGTGATTCTTGTCAATGCGCCCAGCGTCTGCGATTCTTTGAAATCAAAGTTGGCAACCGTTATGTTATCAAAAACAGTGATGCCGGCAATGCCGTAGTCCGTGATCTCTCCTGTTTTGTTGTCCACAGTAAAGGTCACGTATCTGCCGTAGCTATTGCCTGCGCTGTGCATGAATCCCATTCCCATCATGCCGCCCGCGCCTCGAATCTCCTGTCCTCTTTTCATCATGTCCCCTGCTTTTCCACGCATCATGCTGTCCGTCTCTCCAAGAACAGGCAGAGCCAGCAATGCGGTTACAAGCAGAACTGCCGTTATTTTTATTAATCTGTTCATAAACCCTCCATTAGATTATTACAGATGTACTATCTCATTTTTAGGTTAAAATCATTTCGGATGAGTAAAACTGACAATTTAATCCGAATACCTCTCCTCTTTCCACGGGTCTGCGCTGTTGCTGTACCCATGCTGCTCCCAGAAACCTGATTCCTGCTCCTCGGTGAACTTTACAATTCTCACCCACTTTGCACTCTTGTATGCATATTTTTTGGGAACCACGAGCCGAAGAGGTCCGCCGTGTATGGGCTCAAGCGGCTTGTCATCGAAGTTATACGCAAAAAGAACATCGAGCTCCATCAGCTCTGCTATGGGCAAACTGGTGGTATATCCGCCGTCAGCTTCAATGGTTGCAAATCGGGCGCCACTTTTGGGTTTTACGAGCTTTGCGATATCGCTGAAACGCACTCCCTCCCATTTATTGTCAAACCCGCTCCATCCCATCACACAGTGGAAGTCGCTCACATCGACTGTTTTTTCAAGCGCCAGGAATTCGTCGTATGTCAGCCTTACAGGATTTTCCACAAGACCTTCGACGCGAAAATCCCATGTATTTTTATCGAATTCCGGCACTTTTCCGAAATGCTGGACTGGGAACTTTGTAGTCTGACGCTGGTTGGGTGGGAGGCGCTGCATATAATTCATGTCTAATTTGTCTATTGATTTATAGATACTTTTGGAGGCTCGGAAGGGATTTTTTAAACAATAAGTTTTAATTGCATTATCGCCTTACTACCCCACAATCCCTGGAGATTATTTTCATGTTAAAAGAGGCAGCGCAGTACGATGCAACAACCATAGAACAGAATATCCGCGCATTCTGGGATGAAATAGACGCTTACTCAAAAGTAAGGGAACTGCGGAAAAACGGAAAGAAGTTCTTTTTCGTGGACGGTCCCCCTTATACTACGGGCAGGATACATCTCGGCACTGCCTGGAATAAGATTATCAAGGATTCCATACTGCGCTACAAATCCATGAAGGGCTTCCACATCCTTGACCGCGCGGGCTGGGATATGCACGGTCTGCCCATCGAGGTAAAAGTGGAAGGAGTGCTTGGGTTCAAATCTAAAAAGGACATCGAGAAATACGGCGTTGGCAATTTCATAGATAAATGCAAGGAGTTTGCATTGACGCACAGGGATGAAATGACGCTCCAGTTCAAGAACCTGGGAGTCTGGCTTAACTGGAGAGACCCGTATATGACCTTGCGCGATGAATATATCGAGGCAGCCTGGTGGACACTGAAGCAGGCGCATGAAAAGAAGCTCCTTGAGCGGGGCTTGCGTGTAGTGAACTGGTGCCCCAGATGCGAGACTGCCATAGCGGATTCCGAGGTAGAATATGCTGATGTGACCGACCCCTCGGTATACATCAAGTTCCCACTTGCGAACGAGGAAAATACCTACATCGTAATCTGGACAACCACGCCCTGGACAATTCCTGCCAATATCGCAGTTGCTGTGCATCCCTCATTTGAGTATGCAAAAGTCAGGGCAGTAAAGGATGGCAAAGAAGAGATACTCATAATGGCTTTAGAGCTCAAGGAAAAAGTCCTGAAACAGGGGAAGTATAAAGATTACGAAGTCCTTGAGACCATCCTTGGCGAGGAACTGGATATCGAATACAAGCCTCCTCTTGGCGACAAAGTACCCAAACAGAAGGAATTCAGGCATAACGTTTATATGGCTGACTTTGTCACGGCTGAGAACACAGGATGCGTTCATATTGCCCCTGGCCATGGCATTGACGACTTTGAACTGGGGATAAAACACAACCTTCCGATATTCTGTCCCGTTGGTACCGATGGCAGGTACACAGAAGAGGCAGGGGAATACAAAGGTATGCATGTCAGGGATGCGAATAAAGTCATACTTAGCGACCTTGCGGAAAAAAACCTGCTGCTTGCAAGCGGGAAGATTTCGCACCGCTATGGTCACTGCTGGAGATGCAAGACCCCGATCATATATTTAGCCACAGAGCAGTGGTTCCTGCGTGTTACCGATCTCAAGGAAAAAATGCTGGAAGAAATCAAGAAGGTAAAATGGTACCCTGAATGGGCAGGTTCTGCCCGCTTTGCTGACTGGGTAACAGGGTCACGTGACTGGTGCATATCGCGCCAGAGGTACTGGGGAATCCCCATTCCTGTATGGGTATGCGATTTCTGCGGCGAGGTCGAGGTAATGGGCACGATGGACGAGCTTAAATCAAGATCGGGAGTGAAAAAGCTTTCTGACCTTCACAGACCTCATGTCGATAATATCCATATCAAATGCAGTAAGTGCGGCAGCCGGATGAGCAGGGTTCCTGATGTCTTTGACGTATGGTTTGATTCCGCAGTGGCTTCATGGGCGACGCTGAATTACCCGCGCGATGAAAAAACGTTTAAAGAATGGTGGCCTGCCGATTTTATCACGGAAGGTCATGACCAGACAAGAGGATGGTTCTATTCGCAGCTTGGCGCCAGTATGGTGTCCTTTGGGAAAGCGCCGTACAGGAGTGTTCTGATGCACGGTTTTACCCTTGACCTCGAAGGCAAGAAGATGTCAAAGAGTCTTGGTAACGTGGTCTCGCCTGAGGAAATTGTTGCGAAATATGGAGCAGAGTCGCTGCGCTTTTATGTGCTTTCACAGAATGCACCATGGGATGACCTGAAATTCAGCTGGGATGAGATAGGGAATATGCACAGGATGCTGAATATCCTCTGGAATGTATATCGTTTCCCGCTGCCTTACATGGTTCTTGATAACTTCAATCCGGTTGATATTGAAGATAATCTTGCATCGCTGCCCCTGCGCCCTGAAGACAGGTGGATTCTCTCAAAAGTGCAGTCGCTCATAAAACAGGTGGATACTGCCATGTCTGAGTACAACCTTCACAAAGCCACCCGTCCCATTTCAGAGTTCATACTTGAGGACCTCTCGCGCTGGTATGTCCAGCTCATAAGACCGAGAACATGGCGCGAAGCAAACGACCCTGACAAGCTGGCAGCATATTATGCATTATACGAGGTACTTGTTACAGTGACAAAGCTCATAGCGCCTTTTGTGCCCCATGTCTCCGAGGAAATGTACCAGAACCTTGTGCGAAACGTGAATACTGATGCGCCCGCAAGCGTTCACATGTGCGATTGGGTTTCGCCTATCGAAGAATTCGTGGATGTAGAACTTGAAAAAAATATGGATATTATAAGGGAAATCGTTGAGGCTTCCTCCAACGCAAGGCAGAAACTGAAGCGGAAGCTGCGGTGGCCTGTGAAAAGAATTGTTGTGGCTCCAAAGGAAGATGAAGTCAGAAAAGCAGTGGAAAGCCTTGAATCCGTATTAAAAGAGCAGACCAATGCCAAGGAGATTGTCCTGCTCAAGGTCGGCGAAGTATGGGAAGAACTCGGCGTGGAGGTAATGCCTAATCATGCGGCGCTTGGTCCTGTGTTTAAAAAAGATGCAGGCAAGGTAATAGCCGGGTTAAAAAAAGGAGACGCCAGAGAAATAAAGAAAGCAATTCTGGAAACTGGCAGTTTTGAACTTAAAGCCGGTGTGATCACGCAGGAGATGGTAAGTTTCAGGAACTTGATCCCGCCAGCAATTGCGCATGCTGAATTTTCAGCAGGGGACGTGTATGTTGACACTGAACTTACGCGGGAGATTGAATCAGAAGGGTATGCACGCGAGGTTATCCGGAGGATACAGGATATGAGAAAGGAGCTTGATCTTGCTGTTGAGGAGGAAATAAAAGCTGTTGTGGAAATCAGGGATGCAAGCGTGGTTGAGCTTGTTCTGGAATTAAAGGATTTTATTGCTGGCGAGGTAAGGGCGAAATCGCTGGATATGGGCTCTGGCGTTGAGGTATGGGGCGCGCTTGTGAAGGATTGGGATGTTGAGGGGGTTAAGATGAGGATGGGGATAGAGAGGATATAATGATTCTAACCACGGATTAAAACCATAAATGGGGAAAGAAATTTGTTTAACCCAAACTTCAAATACACCCACAAAATAGTCAATAACCTCGTTGAGATAGCCTCAGCCAGAGAAGCAGTTCTTAATTCATATCTCGTGCCGAAATGGGAAATATCGCTAAGGATAGACGCACTGATAAGGGCAGCACACGCCTCCACGGCAATAGAAGGAAATCCGCTAACTCTGGAAGAGGTCAGCCAGCTCGCTCAGGGAAGAAAAGTCACGGCTGCAAGAAAAGCAAAGCAGGAAGTGTTGAACTATCTGAAGGTTTTAGAAAATATAGAAAAATATCAGGAACAGGGTAAAATAACTGAAAAAATTATTTTGAAATTACATAAGGATGTAACAAAGGAAACTCTGGAAAAGCCTGAGCATGAAGGAAGATACAGGGAACTTCAGGTATATGTCGGCAATAGAATCACTGGTAAAGTCATTTTTATGCCGCCGCCGCCTGAGGAAGTGCCGGAGTTGATGAGGGAATTTATTGAATGGATAAATTCAAATGATTCTTATAACCTCGACCCCGTTATTGTTGCCGGTCTGTCTCATTATGAATTTGTAAGAATCCATCCTTTTGTTGACGGCAACGGCAGGACTGCACGGGCACTTGCAACACTTATTCTTAATCAGCGGGATTTTGACATAAAAAAATTTTTTGCTCTGGATGATTATTACGACAGCGATAGGACTGCATATTACAATGCTTTAAAATCGGTTGACCAGAGAACCCTTGACCTTACACAATGGCTTGAATACTTTACAGACGGGGTTCTTATGTCCATAACAAAAGTCAAAGAAAAGGTCTTGAGACTTTCTCTTGAAAAACACAAGAAGGAATCGAGGGGTCAGGTCGCTCTTACGGAAAGACAGATGAAGATCATCGAAATTCTTCAAAAAAACGGGAAGATTACAGCAGGAGATGTGGCAAAGATGTTTAAAATCACAAGACAGGCTTCTCTTAAAGAACTAACCAAGCTTGTTAAACTGGAAGTTATCAAATTGGAAGGCAAAGGTAGAGGAGCAAACTATGTTTTTACGTAATAGCGGTTGTCGTTCTGGTTGTCATTTTGGTTGTCATTTTGGTTGTCATTTTGGTTGTCATTTTGGTTGTCATTTTGGTTGTCATTTTAGATAAGAATATTACGGCGATGGACAAGCATACCTCGCCGCATCCTCGATTGTGCCAACTTCCTGAACTCGATCCCTATAAAAAATCTTAGATCTTATTACATCAGGGTCTTTTTGCCAGAGATATGCAACTATATATACCAATAAAAAGAAAGTTATTACAGCAACAGGTAAAACTATTATTTCATTTATGACTTCTAAAACGTTTTGTAAAATTATCATCCTAATTTATACTTATGCGTATCCATTAAATAAATATTTCTGAAAATTATGGACGAGATTGATATACAGCTATTGAAATTTATACAGGACGGCATACCGATAGTCTCCGAGCCGTTCAAAAATATAGCAAAGGAACTTGCACTTTCGGAAGACGAGGTATTGAAGAGGCTGGATAACCTGATAAAAGAGGGAGTTATAAGGCGCTTTGGCGCATCGATAGGGCACAGGGTCATCGGGATTACCGCAAACGCCATGTGCACATGGAATGTACCGGAAGAAAAAGTAGAAGAAGTTGGAGCCATCATGGCTGGTTTTCCAGAGGTCACACACTGCTACGAACGCCCCCGTTTCCCTGACTGGAAATACAACCTTTATACCATGATACATGCCTATTCGCGCAAGGAATGTGAAAAAATAGCAAAGGAGATTTCTCTTGCCACGGGCATCAAGGATTACAGCATACTTTTCAGTGAGAAGGAATTTAAGAAAACCGGTGTGAGGCTATGAGGGATTTTTTACCACTGCTGCTCAACCTTAAGGGAAAAGAAGTTGTGATTTTCGGCGGGGGAGAGGTGGGTGAGCGCAAAGCAAAGCTATTTTGCGAGCATGCAAGTGTAACTGCCGTAAGCCGGGAATTCACGCCTCTATTAAACTCCCTGAAAGATAAAATAAAACTTATCAAAGTAAAAGACATTTCTGAAAAGGAGATATCCCGGTATCTGAAAGATGCATTTATTGCAATCCCGGCTACAAACGACGCTTTGTTGAATGAAAAGATAGCAGAGATCGCAAGCCAGAGCGGGAAACTTGTAAACCGCGTGGATGACCTGGGGGATATCATTGTGCCATCGGTCATAGAGCGGGGAGATATTGTAATCGGGATATCAACACTCGGGAAAAGCCCTGCGCTTTCAAAATTTATCCGTGAAAGGATAGAGGGAGTAATAACTCCTGAGTTTGCACTCATGTCCAGGCTTCAAAACGAGCTCCGTGAAAAACTTAAAATCCGTGTGGAAGACCAGAAAAAACGCAAGGAGATCCTGTGGAATATCCTCAACGACGAGAAGGTCTGGGCGGCACTCCGAGAATCCTATGACAAAGCATATATGATAGCTTTAAAACATATAGAGAACGAGAATGACTGAAATATCAAGCATGCTTATCACGCATACCAAGGCGACAATCGAGGAGATGGAAAGCGCATGGCATGGCGGTATTGACCAATTGCTGCTGCGGCTTAAATCGCATGAACTCGTTGAGGAATGCGCGGTGCTTAAAACCTGCAACCGTGTCGAGGTTTACGTTGTCTCGCCAAAAGGGAGCAAGGTACTTTTTGAATTCGCAAAACACATGAAGGTCTCATCGAGGATCATCGATTTTCTTGACCATGAGGAGTCGCTGCGCCACCTTCTGCGCCTGACCTCCGGCCTTGAGTCCATGATAGTTGGGGAAGACCAGATTCTCGGTCAGGTAAAGGAATTGTTCCTGATGGCAAAGAAAGCGGGCGCGGTAGGAAAGACGCTTGATACTGCTTTTGGTAAAGCGATACAGGTCGGAAAGCGCATCCGGAGCGAGACAGGGATCAACAAAGGCTCTGTCTCCATCGGTTCTGCTGCGGTGGAACTGGCTGAGAGTAACCTCGGCGGACTTGAAGGAAAGACTGTGATGGTGATAGGCGCTGGCGAGATGGGGACGCTTGTGGCAAGGGCGCTTGCGAATAAGAACATAAAAGTCATTTACGTGGCTAACAGGACTTTTGACAAGGCTGAGGCTCTTGCCTGCGAATTGAGAGGAAGGGCTGTGAGGTACGAGTCCTTAGAGAAATACATCCCGATGTCGGATGTGGTGATAAGCGCAACCAAAGCGCCGCATTATGTATTGACCCATGAGATTATATCCCGTGCAATGGACAAAAGAGAAAAAAACGAACTCATGCTTATTGACATAGGGAATCCGAGGAACATCGAAAGCAGCGTGGAGGATCTTCATGGCGTCAGCCTGCATAATATCGACAGCTTAAGAAGCATAAGCGAAGCAAACCTTGAGAGACGGCGGGAGGAAGCCAAGAAGGCTGAGCTTATCATCGAAGAGGAACTTGTGCTCTTGAAGCGGCAGTACAAGCGCCAGCAGGCGGACAATATTATCTCTGCTCTTTATTCAAAGGTTGAGGAAATACGGGAAATGGAGCGCGAAGAAGCTGTAAATAAGCTGAAAGCAAGGCATACCATCGGCGACATCGAGCGCCAGGTGCTGGATGACATGACGCATTCTTTTGCCAATCAGATTCTTGCCGAGCCCACGAAGATACTCAGGAATGCGGCGGAGCATGACGATGAACGGTTCCTGGACACGGTGGCTGAGTTGTTCAGGTTGAACGGGGAGAAGGGAAGAAGTGAAGTCATAAAATAGCATGCACAAACCCGAACTTCTCGCACCCGTTGGCAGCAAAGAAGCCCTGATAGCAGCCATCGAGAACGGAGCAGATGCCGTGTACTTCGGGGGAAAGCTCTTCAGCGCAAGGCAGTATGCTTCCAACTTTACAAACGAAAAGCTTGAATGGGCTATCGATTATGCGCATACCAGAGGCGTTAAAGCCTATGTAACCGTGAACACCCTCGTCAAGGATTCCGAGCTTGAAGAAGCCTGCGATTATCTCCGGTTCCTCTGCAATGCAGGCGCGGATGCGGTCATAGTGCAGGACCTCGGCATCCTTCACTTATTGCGCGAGCAGCTTCCTGAGCTTCCTGTCCATGCCAGCACCCAGATGACCGTCCATAACGTTGAAGGAGTGAGATTCCTGCAGGAAATGGGCGTGAAGCGCGTGGTGCTCGCCCGTGAGTTATCGCTGGATGAAATAAAGTGGATAAAATCTGGAACATCGATTGAGATCGAGACTTTTATCCACGGCGCCCTGTGTTTTTCATATTCAGGGCAATGCTTATTGAGCAGCATGATCGGGGGCAGGAGCGGGAATCGCGGGTACTGTGCCCAGCCTTGTCGAAAAAAATATTGCATCAACGATGTTGAAGGGTATCTCCTCAGCCCCAAAGACCTCAACATGAGCGAGCACATTCCCGCTTTGGTGAAGGCTGGGATTGACTCTTTCAAAATCGAGGGCAGGATGAAGCGCCACGAATACGTAGCTGGAGTGGTTCGCATATACAGAAAGCTCATCGAGAGATATTTTGAGGCGCCGGAAAACTTTCGGGTTATGGATGACGAGAAGCACATGCTGCTGGCGCTTTTCAACCGCGGATTTACCACAGGATACTTTTTTGGGAATCCGGGAAGCGAATTGATGAGTAGAAAATACCCTTACAATATCGGTACGGAGATCGGCGCTGTTGCTGGTTATGATAACAGGAAAAAATTACTTTCATTATACCTGAAAGCGCCGCTGAGAGCGGGAGACGGCATCGGGACAGGAGGAGGGGATGGGGTTATTGTCAGGAGCATGTATGTCAACAATCAAAGAGTGAGCGCAGCAGGCTCAGGTCTGGTTAAGATACCTTTTGATGTCGAAATTGACAGAGGCAGCGCCGTTTTCAAGACTTACGATAGCAGGCTCATGGCTTCTTTAGAAGCAAAAAGCATCAGGAAGATTCAAGTAAAATTATCAGTTAAAGCCAGAATCGGCGAGCCTGTTGAACTCTGTATAAATGATGACGAGAATGAAATCATAATTTATGGTGGAATCGTCAGCAGAGCAGAAAGTAAGCCGATGTCCAAAAACTCGATAGCAACCCAGTTGAAAAAGCTTGGAAATACTGTTTTTGAGGCGCAAGAAATTTCATTTGAAATAGATAAGAATATTTTCATTCCGGTTTCCGAACTGAATGAACTTCGCCGCAAGGCGGTTGCTCGGCTGGAGGCAGAGCGAGCGCAAAAATTGAAACGAAAGTGTAAAAAGCCTGAAATTCCTTCTGGGAAGAGAAACGCTGAAGTCAAGCCAATGCTGGCTGTGAACACTAATACTATCGAAGGTTTTGAGGCTGCGGTTGATGGCGGCGCCGATGTTGTTTATATTTGTGGTGACATATCCGAAAATAACGAACCGCAGATGAACGCCCCGAGTCGCGCCTCGGGAGGGCGCATCCACGTATGCCCGCAGGCATACGTGTCTATGCATAACGGCGGGCATGACGCCGATGAACGCAGATTTGTTGACAAGGAGGATTTCCATAGCGCCTTTGAATACGGGCGCAAAAAGGGCGCTGGTGTATTTATCAATACGCCAAGGATAGTCAAAGAAATGAGTGGGTTGAATACGGATTTGGACGCAGATGGTTTCCTTGTTTCCAATCTCGGGGTTTTATATCATCTTCGTAGTTTAGACACTGCAAAGCCAATAATCATAGATTATCCCCTCAATGTTTTCAACAGATTGACGATGGGTTATCTTTTAAATTACAGCCAGAGAGTTACGCTTTCGCCTGAGCTTACGCTTGATGAAATCAGAAACATTACATCTTACGGCGCCGCTGAATGCATAGTGCACGGCAATTTCCCCCTGATGGTCTCGGAGCACGGTCTTGTGGACAGCCTTTTTTTGGGAAGCATCAAGGATGCCCTGCTGAAGGATGAGAAGGGCTTTGCTTTCCCTGTGAAAACAGACCTGCAGGGAAGAACTTATTTGATGAACTCCCGCGAGATGTGCATGCTTGAGTATGTGCCTGAGATAATGGAAGCGGGAGTGAGCTGCCTGAGGATTGAGGCGGGGATGTATGATAAGGATAAGACCGGAAAGATTACGAGGGCGTACAGGGAGGCGATGGATAAGAATAGGGGAAAACCTTGCGAAGGAGAATATACCACAGGGCATTATTTCAGGGGAGTCTTATGAGATACAGGATTTTCCAGTATAATGGACATCCAAAGTTAGATATAAATACAACCAACGCATAGGTTGTGACCATGTTCACTGAAATCTTCGGGGACAGCCCGCAGGTAAAAGTATTAGACCTGCTGATAACGCAGGACGAACTGGAATACACCAAGAAAGAAATTGCCGAATGCGCAGACGTTGGGCGTTCCACCCTCTACACCTTCTGGGACACCCTTGAACGTTACGACATCGTAAAGAAAACAAGACGCATAGGCAATACCTGGCTTTATAAAATCAACACAGAAAGCCCTGCGGTTAAAGCCCTGCAGGAATTCCAGTTGAGAGTCGTTGATCTCATCGTGGAAGAAGAAACAAACGAGAAGACGGAACAACAAGGGTTAAATGTAAGCGAACTGAACGTTGAAAGGAATTTGGTTCCTGCCTGACTTTTTTTAAACCAAAACCTATATATCATGAATAATCATTAAGAATATGGAGTACTGATGCCAATAGGTGTATACATCTGTCACTGCGGGTCGAATATAGCAGGGACTATCGACGTAGAGGAAGTAAGAAAAAACGCGGAGCAGCTAAAAGACGTAGCCATAGCGCGCGACATCCCATTTGCATGCGGCGATGCGGGGCAGGAACAGGTAAAAAAAGACATAGGCGACTACAAGCTTGACCACATAGTCGTGGCAGCATGCTCTCCCCGCCTGCACGAGGTCACATTCAGGCGCGTGCTTGAGCAGTCAGGTCTTAATCCTCATCTTCTAGAGATGGTAAATATCAGGGAGCAGGGCTCATGGGTGCATGCTGATAAGAACATCCTGGCAACTCAGAAGGCAAAGGACCTCGTGGCTATGGGTGTGGCGAGGGCTGCGCTGCTTTCCCCGCTTCCCAGGAAGACCGTACCTGCGAATAAGGACGTTCTTGTAATCGGGGCAGGTGTTGCTGGAATCGAGGCTGCCCTTTCTCTGGCTGGTATGGGGATAAAAGTGCGCCTCGTTGAAAAAGAGCCGACCATAGGCGGTAAAATGGCACTTATGAACGAAGTTTTCCCCACCAATGACTGCTCACTCTGCGTCCTTGCACCCAGGATGTCGGATGTCCAGAACCATCCCAATATCACGCTCTATACTTATTCGGAGATAACAAAAATAGAGGGAAGGGCAGGAAATTTCAAGATAACCGGGATGAAAAAACCACGCTACATCGATGAGAAAAAATGCAAAGGCTGCATAGATATCTGCGCTCAGGTCTGCCCGATCGACGTGCCCAACCAGTTCGATTTTGGAATTGGAGCAAGAAAATCCATTTACATTCCTTTTGCGCAGGCAGTCCCCCTTGTGGCGTGCATAGATGAGCACTGCGTGGGCTGCGACCTGTGCAGGCTTGCATGCCCTGCTGAGGCAGTCGATTTCAAACAAAAACCTGAGGAATTTGAGTTCAGTGCAGGAGCAATAATAGTTGCCACAGGCTACCAGCCCTTTGATGCTGCACGGAAGGAAGAGTACGGATACGGGAGGTACAAGGATGTCATCACAAGCCTTGAACTTGAACGCATGCTCAGCGCAGCAGGCCCTACCCACGGCAGGGTGGTGTCGCCCTCCACAGGAAAGGACGTAAAGAGTGCAGCTTTCATCCTGTGCGTGGGCTCGCGCGATGAGCAGGTAGGCAACCCGTACTGCTCCAAGGTATGCTGCATGGCTTCGATAAAGAACGCGGTTAAAATTGCGGAAAAATACCCTGATGCAAAGGTCTCGATACATTACATCGATATCCGTGCAGGCGGCGAGATGTACGAGGAGTACTATAAACGTGCCCAGGAGATGGGCGTTTCCTTTGTCCGCGGGCGTGTGGCTGAAGTGGAGGAATCGGACGGCAGGGCAATCATCCATTATGAAGATACGCTTTCCGGTGAGAAATGCCAAAAAGCCTGTGACCTCGTGGTGCTCGCAGTCGGTATGGAGGCAAACAGGGATGCGGAATCCATAGGTAAAATGTTAAACCTCTCCACGCGGCCTGACCGCTTCTTCCAGAGCGCCCATCCCAAGATGAGACCTGTGGAGACGCATACAAAAGGGGTGTTTATTGCCGGGTGTGCTTCAGGTGCCAAGGAAATACAGGTTTCCATAGAGCAGGGAAGCGCTGCCGCAGCCAAAGCAGAACAGCTTCTTCACAGGGGTGAGATAGATATCGAACCCATGAGCGCTTATGTTCTTCCTGAATTGTGCGACGGATGCCGGATATGTGAAAACGTATGCGAACTCGGTCGTGTAAAAGTTGTCGATGGAAAAGCGATAGTTGATGAAGTGGCATGCCGCGGGTGCGGCGCATGCAGTGCAGCCTGCCCAAGCGGAGCGCTGCAAACCCGTAATTATACAGATGACCAGATAATGGCACAAATAAAAGAAGCAACACAGGAAATCAACGAATATCCTCTCGTTATAGGGTTCCTGTGCCACTGGTGCAGTTATGCAGCGGCAGACCTGGCAGGTTCTCTACGTTTGCAATACCCGACCAACCTTCGCAATATCAGGGTGCTGTGCGCGGGCAGAATATCTCCGGCGTTTGTGCTCGAAGCCCTGCGCAGAGGCGCTGATGGGGTGCTAGTCGCGGGATGCAGGCTTGGAGAATGCCATTATACCATAGGGAATTACTGCGCCCTTCAGAGGATGAACGTGCTTGGCAAATTACTTGTTGACCTGGATTTTGATGAGCGACGCCTGCGCGTCGAGTGGCTTGCCGCAAGCGAAGGCGAGAAGTTTGCAGGGATAGTGAAGGATTTCGTCGACCAGCTAAAAGAAATAGGTTCCATCGGTACCGAGCTTAAACGGTGATGGCATGAGCGAGGAAAAACTGGAGGTAACTCTGGAAAATGAGGTCAAGGATACTCATTTTCTTTTTACACAGAAAACCGGGAAATCAAAAAAGCTCCTGGATTATGATTATAAGCGCTGCAACGGCTGCGGGATTTGCTTTGAGGTCTGCCCCAAGAAAGCAATCGAGCTCGGTCCAGTTATAGAAATAGCCACAGGACTGGACGCCCCGCCTGTTATCATAGACCACACCAAGTGTTCGTTCTGCGGCATGTGCGCTGCATTCTGTCCTGTTAGGGCTATCAATATGTCTGTAAACGAAAAGGATATCCTTGAATTGCAGGAGTTCCCGCATCTTGATTCTGGCGTGGTATTCAATGATAAGTGCCTACCCTGCCTCATATGCAAGAAATCATGTCCCGAAGAGGCAATCGGCGTTGAATTCACCTTCCCGAAAAAGGAGAATCTGGCGCCGTTTAAGCCTGGAAAGATGGGCGAAATCGAGGTGGACATGGAAAAATGCACCTTATGCGGAGCCTGCGCCGAGCTGTGCCCTGCGTTTGTGCTCGTGGAGAAAAAAGCAAAAGCAGACGACCTTATGCCTTTTGAGAACCTGCTGGTTGATAAGACAAAATGCGACTACTGCGGCATCTGCGTTCCTTTCTGTCCTGAGGATGCCATAAAAGTAAAGGGAGATTTTGATGATGAAGAGGTAAAAAAGCTTGCCCCGAAGCTCACCGGCAATATCAAAGTAGACGATAGCAAATGCACAAGATGCGGCTGGTGCGAGGCAGTCTGCCCCTATGATGCAGCCGAGGTTACAAAACCTTTTGAGGGCGAGATTGAGCTTGTACCCGCGAAGCTTGCAGGCTGCGATCCTGTGGGCTGCCACGGATGCTTCAACGTCTGTCCTTCCAAAGCCTGGATTATCCCGAAGGATAAAAAGATAGACGTTGTTCGCGACTTCTGCACCTACTGCGGCGCGTGTGAGAAAGCATGCCATGTAAAGGCTATCGGGGTGAAAAGAATGAAGACGAGGCATACGGCTGTGGAGGATACGCCGTGGGCGCAGGACTGGAAAAAAGCAATACTGTGCCTTACCACGCAGGATAGATGCCGTCCTGATGTCTCTCATACGTTGAGTGTGGAAAAAGCACAAAGGAAACTTGAGCCGGCGTTCGTCAGACCTGATGTAAATCACGAATTCAGGAAATTGGTGGATGAAAGGATTGCAAAAATATCTTCACTCATGGGTAACAAGCAGGTAAGGCGCCTATGGGAGAAAAAAGAGCCAGAGATTGCGGCGCAGGAGATAAAGAAACGGCTCGTAAAACAAAAATAGATGCTAAAGCAAAGGTAGGTTTCAGACTTTCAACTTGCTGTAGCTTAGAGGCACCTATGGTCAGGTTGGTTAATATTGCTTTCTGGTTGTTGGATACAGCCTACTGCAAAAATCATTCCAGCTATGAGCAGCACTATCAAAACTTTTAGTTCCAACCTCTTATCCACGTTCATTCTTCCTTTTCATCATGTAAATTGTAAAAGACAAAATCCCAAGAGCCAGTATCGCCTCAAAGCCCGGGACCGCTTTACCTCGGGCTTCGCCGATTGGAGGTGTATTCTTGTTCACAGATGGAGTTATGGTACTGTTTTCAGGCTTGGACATATCCTTATTTGAATTATTGAGAACCAGAAGATCTAACTGAGGCATGTCTCCCAGGGAGAACGCCACAGGAACTTCTTGAATACTTACCTCTTTCGCCTCTTTGTCTATTATTCCGTAGATTTCATTAACAAGAGATGCATTTACGGTTGCATTTTTATAAAACCCTACATCGAAATAGCCCTCCCAAGTATAACCATACGAAATTACTGACCCGTTGGGATAAACATAGGGAAGCATATCCTCGCGTACACCGATTCTAATTTCATCTAATTTCTCCAGCCATTCCCGTTTTTGCGTTTCTATTTTAATAGTGGGGATATTTCCGTATGTGGTGAGGATTTTCGAATCATTTTTCATCTTTTCAAAAACCTCATGCCCGAAATCGGGCAACAGCTCGCTATTGGTGTTTAATCCGAGGAAAGCTTGTTCCACTGAATCCGTCTCTTTTACCACAGCATCTCTATCAGAAACAGGTCGCTTCCCCAGTTCCATAAAAGGCATGCTGAACGTCCCTTTTTCAGCATCCACATCCTTGAGCATCAGAAGGACTTTCTCGCCTAAGCTGAATTTTGCGGCGCCCGCAGTAAAAGCATTTGCCCCCTGCTCAGTTCTTACGGTTATTTCAGTTTTGGGCAAAGGATTTTTCAGCCATTCGTCCACGCTGATAACAACATCAGTGTATTCGAAACTTGGATGCAGTTCTTTTACAGTGCCGATGATTATCCTGTCTGTGTGATTCACCTGAAACGATATTTCATTGGCTTCGGGAGCCCAGAGGGTAGAAACTGCCACATTTGAAAATAATACGAAAGCAAATATCCCAAGCAAAGCATACACTATAATTTTATTCATCTTATTTCCACTCCTTTGCTTTGCTTATTGATATCTGGTCTCAACGGTGTAGTTTATGGTTTTTGTGCCATCTTTGGGTACATTAACCTCAAATTCAATGGTGTTTGCATCCTTCTTTTTGTACTGCTCAGAAGCCTTTGTTATCTGCCAGTTGCCATAGAATTGCTCGGTTACTATTATCTTCGCGTCTTCGGTTTTATGATTCTTCAGTTCGATGCTGTAGCTTTCCCGGTTTCCATAGGCACCCATGCCCTCCCTATCTGTTACGAGGCGCTTGCCAACGATATCAAAGGCATTTCCCACATTTATCCTCAGCTTCTCATCTTTTGGCGTATGGTCAATACTGTCCTCACCTAAAAACTGAAGCTGCCCGTCGCTGTCAGCCTTATATACCCTTACCACGCCCTTTGGCAGCGGCATGCCAAGACCGTTTTCCTCTGAGTTGGTAATGTTAAGTACGACCCGTACCTTCTCACCGTCCCTTGCTCCGTCATAGGAATATTCTTTCTTTGCCGGAACATTATCAGCGCTGAGCAGGGATATCTGTTTTATCTCATTGTTGTTCAGGGTTGTTGGGCGCTGGAGAGTGTATAAGTGGTATTCGAACAGACCTTCCTGCGTGAAACCTGGGGGTGCTCCCATCATAGGAGCAGGAATAGCTGTGGCTGCAGCAACGCCTTTATCATAGTAATACTGGGGCACTTCTACCCGATTTATATCCCCGGCCACCAGTTTCAGCTTTGCATCCGGATAAGCGGTTCCTGCATTATTCTCAATTGTAACCCAGCCTTTTATATTCGCTTTTGAATCGCTCTGGTCTATCGTAGCAATATAGTTGGCTTTCCAGTTCATGCCGCCTGTGAGATATGTGGTTTCGACTTCCCGGCTTCCTGAGGAGTCGGTGTATATCTGCCAGATAAGTGTAGGTTTGGTGAGAAGACCTGCTGAATCAGGATATTCTATCTTCTTTACATTATTCAGAACAACTACGCCTTTCTGGGTTTCAAGCGTGATGCCTCCTGAGCGGCTAAGAAGCTTGCCTGTAAAAGACTCGTTATCCGAAGTGACTGTTATCTCTTTATCAAGGTATTTATCCAGCAGTTGGTCCGAGCTTACGAGGTCGTATTCATAGTTCTGCTCCACGACAACCGTGTTCTGGCTTTTAGGGTCATTGAACATTACGGATGTAGGGTCTATCTGGGATGCAACATCAACGTATTTGATAATATTATTTCCACTGCTTAGATCCATTGTCCTGTATTCTTTTACAAGAGCAAGATTCTGGTTATAAACCGTGACTTCGTTCTTTGTTTTATCTGGGGTGGCTGCTTTTGCGATGGAAAGAAGAGCTACTTTCGGCACTTCCTTGGATACAATGGTAGCACCGCCCTCGATATTATTCCAGTTATTCTCTTCCCGGCTTTCCCACAGGGCTGCAAGAGAAACAAGCAGCAACGCGATTACAATTAAAGAGATGAGCTTTTTGAAACTCGTGGATTTTAAACTTTGATATATTCCCCTCAGCATAGATTGGTTTAGCATTTGTATCCTCCTAACGTCTATTTTTCAAGACTATATATATATTTTCTGTGACAATCATCTACGTGCTGTACTTATAAAAGATTTTCTTAAACTACGAATGGATTCGTAGTTATAGCAACTCTTCGCCCTTTGATAGCCTCTCCTCGAAAAATCCAATGGCAGGGTCATTTGACAGACCTTGCCACCTTTATCATCTCATCCATGCCAAGCGAGGTACCGGTAAAACTGCTCCCGTTGTAAGCATAACTGCTAATGGTCAGGCTGAGACTGCCTTCTTTCCAGTTCAATGACTTCATACCGCTCTCTTCCTCTAAAAAGCGTCCCTGGGTTCCGTTTATATCCACGAATTTATATGGAGTTTTAGAAAAACTTCCCGATACATCCGTATCGTCCTTTATAACAAGGAGTTCCTGTAAGTTCAGGTATTCATTTCCCCTTGTATAGGAAAGGAGTGCCTGTTCAAGTTCTGAAGAAAAGCCATGGAACTTGGTTCCCGAGGTTCCCGCAGTATTCATCCTGTATCCTTCCGGGATATAACCTGGTTGGAGAATCTTAAAAGAAACCTCTGCCTGCGCGTCTGCTATAGCCTCCTCAACGGTCTTTTCCCTTACAGGGGGTGAAGGAATCATCATTTCAGAGCTTACCACCTGGTTAATCCACCTTGCTGTTGCAACCACTTTATATCTGTCTCCCACCTTGCCTTTTATAACTATAGGAGACAGTATATATTTTTCATCTGAGGGATTGCCCTTTGAGAGTTCGATAACTATGATAGGCGCAAATGTTTCAGTATAGATAGTGGTTTGCATCCCTGTCACCGGGTCAGAGACGGAATTACGGGTTTCCCACGTTACAAGAGGTTCAGATGGTCCAAAAAATCCATTCGATTCACTATTTAAAGAGTAGCTCCTTGTAACTGTTGAAACAGTGGTATTCGTTAACTCATTTACTACTGAAATATTAACTACAACACCTGGTGCATAGCCCTGTCCGAAGATCTCTAGATCACCATAAACGGAGTAAATTTCATTAGTTCCATTGATGCTTGTCTGGTTCCAGATGTTCATCGCTATTTTCGGCTTGGGAATATTGATTTCTACTGTTCTGGAATCTATGAGTTTCCCATATTGATATATATCCACTTCGACTTTTTGCAGCCCCGGCGATTCGTATCCCACCATGTAAGTTATGCTGTTGAAGCCGGGTTTTAATAGAATTTCTTTCTGAGAAATATCAGTGACGTTTGATGTGTTCGATGGCGTGTAACTTAAATTCTCATACGATAAAACAGCAACCCCTTTTAAACTAACGCCTTTCGCATCTACAAATGAATTTTTCACATCTATAGTTACATTTGCGTCCTTTGAAGCATTATTCTGCATGAAGACCGTAAGCTGACCCAGTTGTCCTATTAGGAGTTCCTTAGACGCTTCTACTTTTACAATACTGACATCTGAAGGGGTAAAATACCAGATTACTGCGGCAGACAGTAAAACTATCGCTATTATCGCCCCCATTATAATCTTATTTCTCATTCTTCTCACCCCGCAATTTGTCAACCAGAGCAACCTTATTGGTCATACCATACTGCTTTTTAACTACCAGCCCTCTCTTTTCAAGATCGGTCAGCATCCTTGAGACCTTTGCTTTTGAGAAATTCAGTGAAAGCACAAGATCATTCTGAAGCATTTCACAATCATGTTCAGCGATTTCTTTAACCAGTCTCTTTTCATCCCCTTCCAGTGCAGTTAAGACCGCCTCGATTAATCCTGAATCTTCTTTAACACACTCCACAATAGCAGCTATATCAGTATTATGGGCAGGGATTTCTGCCGGTTTTCCTTCCATCATCATATTCTCTACCTCGTTTCTTCCTGTTGCAAATAACATTGTGAGAATGTATGAGAGCATCATGCCGCCAACTGTCGAGCCGATAACAAGAACATACGCATCGTTCCTGGTATAGGTGTAGGGAAGTTCAAGGATTTTGAAAGACCCATCGGTTATCTGGATAATCGATGGCTTTGTGGCAAGCAGCATGCCTGTGACGATAACTCCTGCTACCATCAGCACAGCGCCAGCCAGTACCATTGTTCCTGTTTTCCTTGAAATCATCGAAATACACGACCTTAAGCCAGACTACTACATGATACTCTACTGTTTAAGTTTTCTTCTCCTTATATCCAAGAGCACTTAAAATTTGTAATCGCATTCTGCTGAACGATATTTTTTACCTGCCTTCCTTTAAGCATGTGTATCGTCAGCCTGTTGCTATACACTCCTTTTAGCATTGATTTCTTCATCTTATTACCTCCTATAGAACGTACATTCTTGCGCCTGATTTATCCTAAAGGTGAAACGACTGATACATTTTATGTAAGACGACAGGTGAAACGGTTGCAGAAAAGTGAAACAAGCGGCGCTGCATATCGAAAATTAATGAGCGCCCCAAATATTCCATAGTAATGTAGGTATACAGAATTTAGGTGGACTTAAAAAAGAATTATAACACCTGGATTATTTCCCCAACTCCTTCAAGCGCCTCTGTTTCCTATCCTCCAGCGTCTTCTTTATCAAATCATCTATATCGCTGTACTGCTTCCTTTCACCGTGAAAATATTTATCCCCTGACATCTCCTCAATAATTTTCTTTTTTCCTGGTGTCTTTCCCATCTTTCCAAAAATCAACAAATAATTATAAGGACCAGCATCCAACTGTTCCCGAACTTCAAAGCCATTATCCCTGCAGATAGAAATCACGTCCTCTGGCGTCAGCCGCTCCTCTACGGGCGGTCCGAAATCCATCTCCAGCTTCTTCCAGTCCACTATAACCACTATCCCGTTCCCGGAAAGAATACGCTTTCCTTCTTTTAATATCGAGCTTCTATCCTCAAGTTCATGAAATACATTAGCCATAAGCAGTACGTCAACGGAATTATCAGGCAGCGGAATACGCGTTTCTTCCGATAAAATAGCTTCAATGTTTGTGAGATTTTGCTTTTTTATTTTCTGGAGAACAATATCAAGCATTCCTTTCTGGACATCAATGGCAAACACCTTTTTGACACGCCGCGAGGCAGGTATTGTGAAATAACCTGTGCCGCAGCCCAGGTCTGCAAGTACCATTTCCCTGCTCAATCCCGCTTTGTCCAGAATGCCGTCTGGATTTAAAAATAGGATTCTCTCGGGGCTGTCGAGTATTTCCGCACTCTTTACATCGAATTTATGAGCCATTAACCTTAGATGAGCCTATATGCATCTTAATACTTTCATATCACCTTGCAATGAATTAAGAAAAGGATAAATGGAAGGAGCAAGCAATCGTTTATTATGCACACCATCGAAGTTCCTATTGGATACGACGTTCTGGCGGTGAATTCAGAGCTTGCGCGGCGCAACCGTAAGACCATGGAAAAACATGGTATTACGGCTTTTAACATAATGGGTGCAATAGGCTCTGGCAAGACGTTATTGATAGAGATAACAATAGAAAAACTTGGCAAAAGCTGCAGGATAGGCGCAATAGCAGGAGATGTGGTAGCGAGGATTGATGCCGCACGATTTGAAAAATTTAGAATACCTGTTATGGGGTTAAACACAGGAAAAGAATGCCACCTGGACGCGCATCTTGTGGAGCACGGGCTTGGAAAACTCCCGCTTGATTCCCTAGATATTCTATTCATAGAGAACGTGGGGAATCTGATATGTCCTGCGGATTATGAACTGGGTGAGCATAAACGCGTGGTGATTGTAAGCGTAAGTGAAGGGGACGATATTGTTGAAAAACATCCTTCGATTTTTACCACTGCTGACCTTATAATCGTAAATAAAATAGATATTGCTGAGGCTGTAAATGCGGATGCGGATAAAATGGTGAAGGATGCACGCATCATCAATCCGCGCATAGATGTTCTGAAGATGAGCCTTAAAACCGGGGAAGGTTTTGAAGAGTGGATAAACTTTGTAAAGGAAAGTATTAAAAAAATAAGTGGAGGTTATGTATGAAGATATTGATTTTGTGCTTGTTGACTGTAGCCTTGGTTACCTCGGGTTGTACCGGATATACGGATCGCAATATAACCGAGGGTTACAAATCCCAGGGCACTACGGTCAATATCATAAGCGGGAATCTGACTTACCCTGCTTACCTTGCAGCGCCGTCCGGGGAAGGGAAGAAGCCGGCGATAGTGCTGATTCACTCCATCAACGGCTTCGAACCTGGCTACCGCAATCTGACCGATATGTTAGCCGAAGAAGGATATGTTGTGCTCGCTCCGCAGTGGCAGACCTTCGAGCGGACGCCAAGGGATGAGATAGTGGAACGGCTTATCCTGGACTCGGTAGCTTACTTAAAGACAAGACCGGATGTTGATGCCAATCACCTGGGGCTGACAGGATTCTGCATTGGCGGAAGGTATACCATGCTCTTTCTGCCCCAGATGGATGAATTCAAGTCAGGAGTTGCCTGGTATGGCTTCCCCTATTCCGGCGGATTTGCAAACCAATCCAGGCCTGTGGATATGATCGAATCATTGAAAGCACCGATGCTGATGATCCACGGGACCAACGACCAGGCAAGCCCGATTGCCGATATCTACCGCTATGCTACGGCATTAAATGCTTCTGGCAAGTACTTTGAGCTAAAGGTCTACCAGGGAGAGCCTCACGGGTTCATGATCGAGAACGGTACGCTCTCCCGGAGCTTCGTAGCCGAGGATGCCTACAGGGAGATGGTGACCTTCTTTGACCGCACACTGCGCGAATAACCGATTAAAAAATAGATAGGTTGTAGAGTCATTGTATCTATTTCTTTAACTGCCCAACAGCTATTATCACGACTGCAACTCCCAGGCTTATACCTCCAATTGCTCTGAAAGGAACGCTGAAAGCTCTCAAAGAACCGACCAGGAGGAAGTAGAATGCGAGAGTTACAAGAATTGCCCCCACAACTGCAAGTATGCTGCCCAGCCTCTTGGTTTTGTCCGACAGGTTGACGCCGTCAATGCTGAACCCATAAACTATGTTCAGGATTGCCAGAAGACCGCTATGTACATGCAGGAGTCGATTTGCCACTCTTATACCAGGTTCCCCCATATACAGTGTCACATTCTGCCCGGCAATCGTTGCTTCTCTCGTCGCAGCAAAATATGCAGCTCCCAAGCTGGACATCTGGCTGGTTATGTACAAACCCATTAACGGGCCTATCAATAGCCATATCCATCCAAATTTTTTGTTTAAATCACCTATTGCCATTTTATATTCCTCCAATTATTATTGAGCTATGTAGATAATATACAGTACAACACCTAAAAAAATCGCTATAGTCCATGAAAAAAAAGTAACTCTCATAAAGTTCTTTGTCTTTTTTATCTCATCCAATACCATGAATATGCCCATGAATAATGCAAATAGCCCTATAATCACATGGGAAACAATCAGCAAACCCCTGAAATTCATAGATATAAGTGCCAGAAAATTTGAAATAAGAGAATAACCCATCCATACAAAAGCCATGCCTCCCAAGAGGATTGCAGCTTTAGCCGTTTTATCATGTTTCTCCCTTTTACTTCTATTCCTATTTTGGCAGCACCGTTTAGATAAACATTTCCTTTCTCTTTACCAAGAGTATTTCTTATAAGACATTCTAATTCAACCACATGCAAGGGCTGCGTGGTAAAATAAGGGAGCCTGTGTATCAGATATTCACCGATCACCTGATGATAGTACTTGCACTGTTACTGATCCCGGTTATTTTTTTGCCATTATTTTTTATCTTCTCACCGTTCATGCTTGTCTTGTTCAGGATAGCTAGAGATGCCATCCTTGTGATATTCATTCTGGAGTACTTCTTAAAGCTGTATGTAGCAGATTTCAGGAAGGCATATGCTGCGGACCCGTGGCACGTTATTGACCTTCTGATCGTTATCCTTGCCGCTACGAATTTCATTCCGTGGACACTGCTGGGAGGAATAGGAAGGGCTTTTCCACTGCTGCGGTTGTTAAGGTTAACAAGGATATTTGCGGTTGCTGGCAGGACAGTCAAAAGGGCTATCCCGGTAAGACCGATGGAGGAGGTTGCTCTGCTTGCCTCACGAATGAAAATCAACATACTTATGGATGGCAATATCATCAGGGGTGCAGCAAAGGAAGATATCGCCAGTTATATTGCCGCACCAGAGCATACCTGGATAGACCTGCAGGAGGTTTCTGAGCTGGATATTGGTTTTGTCAGCGATACCCTCAAGATCCCAAGGGTTGTGCTGGAAAGCAAAATCATCAAGGAATCCTACCCCAAGATCGATTTCTTCAAGAACTTCACCACCATCTTCATCCGGGACTCAAAACTGCAATCAGAAGGTGCGGATGTTAAAGATGCCCATATCCTGAGAAATAATATGCTCATCACATGGGACAATAACTACATCGTCACCATTTCCAGTGACAAAAGCGAGCTATTTGATCTGATAAGTGATGACCTGGCACTGAAGGATGAGGATTTCATTGTTAGAATCTTATACGCGATTTTCAGCAGAAAAATCAGTGATTACGAAGATATCGTGCGGTCGATGGAACAAAATATTACAGCACTGGAAGAACTACCTGTGGGCAAGATGCACCCGTTCCTTGAGAGATCATTCTACTTTAAGAAAGAGATCCAGAAGATCCACGGCAACCTCTTGCATTTTAAGCAGGTGCTGGGGGCTATAAGGACGAGGAAAATATTGCCAGGCTTGAAGGATGAATATCCTTCCCTCTTTGGCATTCTCTTTGATGAATCAGTTTACCTGTCCGAGACATCTGAGAACATCAGGGATAATCTTTTCTCATTGATCGATCTTCGCATAAATACTGTATCGGTGGGGTTAAACAGGGTAATGAGGGTACTCGCAGTGATCACAAGCCTCGGGCTTATTCCATCAATCATAAGCGGGCTTTTTGGAGAAAACCTGATAGACAGCCCGTATCATGTCAGGCTCCCCGAGGTATTTTTCCTTGAGCTATCCATAATGCTCCTGGTAGCATATGCTTTCTACAGGCGGGGCTGGTTAAGGTAGCTGATTAAGAAAAACCTTTTCATTACTTTTATTAATGGAAAGACTAATCAAACATCGGATGAAGCTCGTAGAATCATCGGCTTTCAGGGTGGCGATTTGGGTGTCACCAGCCTTATTTATTTTGATCCTTACAGTGATGATTTCGTTAGTGACGGGTCATCCGCAGGGATTGTTCCTGAGCCGTTCAATCCGGGGTATGCTGGTAAGATTTGTTCTGGTTACGCTTATGTTCATAGCGCCTGTTTTGATATTGCCCAATCTTCTGGCTCTGGTGGTGAACAGGGCGAAGAATGAAATGCCCTTCGGACAGTTTGTAAGGGCCGCATCAGACTCCTATCGAGAATTAAGCAAGCCCGATGCGTGGATTATCAGACCCCTGCAAGGTATTGGTCTTTCTTTGATCTTTGCCGAGAGACTAGTGAATTTATTAGAGTTCCTTCCGGCCCGCCTGGTTCTCTTCTTTATGGGAAGTGCGTTAGTTTCCCTGTTCCTGTCAGTCCTTTGGGCGCTGGATGATTCAGGCGTCAGGATATACAACAAAAGGGCGGGTGAAGTTTACATGGCTGGCAGGAGCATTGGCACAGTCCTGCCTTTGATCACCGGAGCAATCGGAATAGCCAGCTTGTTTCACCTCAGTTCTCCTCTGGATGCCTTGACCGAACTTTTGGAAATCGTCATGGTACTCTACCCATCATACGTTTTCTTCGTTATTTTCCATCATGAATTCATTAAGAGGAGAATAGCCCCTTTATCGGAAAGGCTCCTTTTGAAAAGAATAGAAATGAGCTTAAGATAGCTGCGTCATTTTAATGCAACCGCTACAATGTCGTAAACGAAAAGCCACACAAAATAAAGAAATTATCTATAACATTTCAATATATCAAGGGCTATTGCTGGAAGATTAAGAATACTGCGCGAAAGATAGACGCAGTCCCTGCACATCTTTTTACCGATCAAGGCATTCATATGTTCTTTAAATACCTCATGGGCTGTTTTTTTGAAATCCTCAGGATAATATGCGTTCACAATGAAGTTACTTAGATCTATGTTATCATCAAAACATGGTTGCTTTTCAAATAAAGCAGGCACTGTGATAAGCTTCATCCCATTATCCAGTTCAGATAAAAAAATAAAGATTGACCTTCCTACATATGCCCCTGCTGCTTCAGATTCTATTTTTCCCTCTAAACCTTTACCTTCTACTCTGCTGATTAACAAGCTGCAATAGCCTACTCCCGAATTATTCAGGAAATACCTCACGTTAAGTGTTAATTCTATGCGCATTATAGGTATCTTAATCTCCGAGTCCTTTTTATCGGCTGCTACCTCCCTGAAACCCTCTAATTCATCCATAAACTCAATTTTATTAAATAGCGGCTGAGGATGCTGAGCTGTTTTTACCAATCACTTCATTTTCAAACAAAAGCTTCACCAATATAACATTATTCGTATCTCAAAGCATCAACAGGCTTCAATTTCGATGCCTGGTACGCGGGAATCAATCCTGCAAGAATTCCCACTATAACCGATACTGATAATGCCATCATTATTGAGTTCAATGTCACTAGTGTGCCCCCTCTTCCCATGGGAAGACCCCCCATAAGCGCAGGCATGAAGCCGGAAAGCATTGTTCCCAGGATTACGCCTATTATTCCACCAACGAGCCCGATAAATCCTGCATTGAACAGGAATATGAGCAGGATATCAGGATTGCGCGCACCGATAGCTTTCATTATCCCGATTTCTTTAGTCTTTTCAAGGACAGAAGTGAACATGGTGTTTGCAATCCCGATAGAACCCACGATTAAGGAAACCGCAGCAATTGCAAGAAGAAATGTACTCATTGAATTCATCGTAGCTGCTCTTGTCTGTTGCATTTGCAAATTTGAAGAAACTGAAAAATCCATTGTGTTTTGGGTGACATGTCTTTCAATAATAAGTTTGTTCTGGATTTCCGAGATATCTTGAACCAGCTGGTCCTGATTCCTGACCTTAATAACAAATGTATCATAGATACCGTTTGTCTTGTCTGGCATCACCTGATATGCCATCTGGATTGGCATATAAATACTATTGCTCTGGTCATTAAGAATTCCCACAACTCTGAAAGCACTGCCGTTTATCGAAATCATTTTATTTATCCCGACAGGCTGGGAAAAATAAGAAGATGCGAGATTTCCTCCGATTACGACGACGTTCTGGTCAGCAGGACCAAGGCTCCGACCTGTTTGGATTGTAGTCGTAGTAACTTGAGACCATACTTTCTGGTCAACGCCTGTTACTGAAACTTTGCCAATTTTGCCAAGGTAGGATGTGTTCACACTTTCTCTGATATTTGTGTCGATCAGCGCAATATCAGGTATAGCCTTCAATGCCTGGAGATCAACATTGGCCAGTACTACTGGTTTGGTCGTCGCCAAAGCTCCGCCCCCCCCGCCTCCTCCCCCGCCGCCTCTCATACCATACATGCCGCCACCCCGTCCAGCGCCGGCTGTGATTGTCACGATATCTCCGCCAAGAGCATTCAATTGTGCATTAAGCGTTTGCTGCATCCCGTCTCCTATAGATACAATAGCAATTACGGCAGCAACGCCTATTACTATTCCAGTTATAGTCAGCCAGCTTCTCAGCTTGCTGTGAAGCACCATATTAAACGCATGTTTGAAACATTTTTCAAGTTTCATTTTAACCCGCCGGACTTATCATTTCTTCTCGCGCTTGAATAAATCCTTCATTTTGAAACCAGGATCAAGCAGCTTGCGACTCTTGTACTTCCTATGGACTACAACTGCGCCAACAAGCACAACTATTCCGAAGATATACAGTGTGTTATCAGAGGGTATAGAGAATGCACTTGTTTGTCGTGCGGCTCCACTTCGTCCCTGAAAACCAGTTTGTCCGTTCGCAGATGCGATGTTTTGAGATCCTATTAAGACCTGTTTTGTAACGACTTCTCTTACTCCCAGGGTATCGGTATAGGCTATTTGTATGAGCACTGAACCGGCTGAGCTATTTGTTGGACTTTGCATAGACCTTCCCTGGAAGCTGGTATTGTTTCTGAAACCTCTATTCTGGGAAGTCATATTACTGATTGATGCTTGCAATTTAAAGCTTGCAACCGTATAGTCTCCTTTGTTAAGATTGCCTATGATGACTGTATTTGGGCCGCTTACACTCCAGCCTTGCTGATTGGGAACAATCACCGATACCGAGTTTGCAGGATTGCTTCCTGTATTGGCAATGCTGAAAGACATCTGGCTGTTTGCATTATCTGCGTATGCCACATCGAAATCCGTTCCTCCGCCAACATACACCCCGGCAAATGTGGTTAATGTTGTCGTTTTATTTGACATTGAATCTTCATAACTCAGGAATAAGTTCAGTTTGTATAATCCCGGCACTGAATTAGTATCAGCCATCACCTGGTAGTCCAGTTCACTGCTATTGCCAATATCAATGTAATTGATGTACTTGGTATTGTCACTTCCGACTGGAAGAATTATATTTTGATCATTAGTCCAGCTGAAAGTCAAATCCCGGAGGGGTGCATTCCCGACATTATTGATTGTGAATATTAAGGGTGTTTGCTGTCCCGGAACGAGCATCGTCTGGCCAATGTGGATCACTTCTGCGCTTTCTTTGCTCTTCACATCAAGGGACAGGATTGTCTGGGTCACATCGGTTGAACCTGCCTCATAATACTTAACTTTGAGTTGATAACTTCCTGCCGGAGCATCCTTGTTTACCTGCATATGGAACAGTATGACTCTTGTATTTGCATTGGGATCATCCTGCTGAGGGCCTTGAACTATTCCTACATCCTGGACTGCGTTTTCACCGGGTACAAGCTCAAATGGATACGCAGGTTCAACTTCCATCCTAAGATCGTTAGTACTCATACCGCCCTGATTCTGGATACCTATACGTACATCCACGGGATTTCCTGCAGTAGCAGGATTCGGGCCATAGTTCGAAAGGCTTACTGATAGTACTGTTGAACCTGCTAAATCCGCATAGACTGGAGGAGCGTAAGCCGCCAATGCCAGTATTATCAAAATTGGAAACATTATTTTTTTCATTTTTTATTTACCTCGTTATTTTCAGATATTCTCATTATCTGCCCATCTTTCAATTCAATTGTTGTATGAGCATATTTAGCCAGATTAAGGTCGTGAGTGACCATTATGATCGTTTTTCCCTGCTCTTCCCACAATCTGTGAAGCATATCCAGGACTTCCCTGCCTGTAACACTGTCGAGTGCTCCGGTGGGTTCATCCGCAAGGATTATCTCTGGGTCGCCAGCCAGGCATCTTGCTATAGACACTCTCTGCTGCTGACCCCCGGAAAGCTGTGTCGGGCGATGATGCATTTTGTCACTCAACCCTACCAGTGCCAGTATTTCCTGTGCTCTCTTTGCTGCTTTTTGGTCATCATATTCTAAGAATTCCAATGGAAGCATCACGTTCTCAAAAGCAGACATTGACTGGATCAGGTTGTATTGCTGGAAAATAAAACCGATAGTCTTTCCTCTGAATGATGCAAGGTCGGATTCGCTTAATGTGCTGATGTCCTGCGATCGGAGATATAAGCTTCCTCTGGAAGGTATGTCCAGGCAGCCTATCAGGTTCATCATTGTTGACTTGCCGCTTCCTGAAGCGCCTATGATTGCCACAAAGTCTCCTTTCTTTATTTCAACGCTTACCCCTCTCAGGGCTGGAACTTCCACTTCGCCCATTTTGTAGATTTTCCAGACGTCCTTCAGTTCCATTATAGTTTCCATCATTTATTACGCCGCCTTGCCAGAAGAACGCAGGCAATTAATCCGACCAGGGATAACACAATTCCGAATCCTGGAGCCGCTTTAGTCCCTGTCACGGCTGAACCTGCCGGGGTTGCCGTTGCTGCGGGTGGCTGCCCTATAGCCATCAGGGCTGCACTGGGATCGGCAGCGTGGTCAGGCTGGTTAGCAAATAAAGTTCCGTACGAGTTAAGCGGCAATGTTCTGTTTGAGTTACGCATTCCGAACGTTCCGTTAGAGCGACGCATCCCTGGTGTTCTGCTGGTGTTGCGTGGCACATAAGTTCCGTTAGAATTGTTCTGTCCGAACATCCCGCTGGAGTTGCGCATTCCACTGCCTGAAGCTATGACATGGCAGGTGCGGCATGAACCATCTCCATACACTGCAGTGAGATTTGTAAGATACTGGGGGCGTGCAAAAGCTTCCGGTGCCCCTACAAGAATTACTAATGTTAACAAAAGTAATACAACTACTGTTCTATTCATATATTGTATCTCCGTTTTCTCCAATTTTGGTAATACTATATCAGGGTCATAATTTAACCAATAAATAATTAGTTGAATACTTTACCGTTGCTTACTTAGATTGGTGGTTAGTTTTAAGAAGAAAAGCCAAGTAAAGCAATTTCGACGTGTTCAACTAATCGATTATTTTGCCATTTACAGACTCTTCTTCTTTCATGGTAACGTTACATTTTTCATATTGCTGGGAAAATGGATCCCTCGCTGGGGATCCAATACAACTTTTTCTCACCATTTTCATTGCTTCATCGTCCAATTGTGTAGTTTGAACGTTCCATTGAAGTTATGCATTCCACTGAAGTTGCGCAGTTCGCCGCCTGAATGCACGACAGGAGACGATAGCAGCACATTGTAGTTTGCACCGTTTATGGTTATAGTACCTGTTGCAAGCATTTGACCTTCATAGTTCGATAGCGACAGTGAGATTGTTCCTGCCGGTGCTGGAGTGAAGCCCGTCTGGCTCGTTCCTCGCGGGGGTACTGTTACTATGGTTCCTGTAAGAGACTGGTTTGTATAGCCTGTTATGGTGAGACCATACGGCTGACCTGCGAATCTGAGATAAGCTCTGGTCTGACTTTGGGATGCGTTGGTGACTTTCATAGCCATCACATCCAGAACGTGATATTCGGATTTATCTGATGGGTTCAGCGCAAACCCGTGTCCCATGAGTATAGGCACAATATTCATTCTGAATGTTCCGTTAAAATTGTGTGTTCCCGTTCCCATCATATTGTGTGTTCCTCCAGACCATCTACCTTTACCAATGCCCATACCTGAGGAGTGGGCATACACAATTGCTGCTGTTGGTGCCAGAACCAGCAAAGCCGCAGTAAATATGATTGCTGTTTTCTTTGTTATTTTCATTTATATTCACCTCGAATGCCTGTTAGGAGTGAACGATACTTAATTTCGCTGCAGAACAACGATATGAAATAAGCTTTATTCGAGTTCCTTTTCCGATAAAAACCATTCTGATAGTTCGATAAGGTTCGTCCTGCCGTGTTCATGCTTTTTTATTATGTTTTTCCTCTTTAGAGCGTTTATTATACCTGTGAGCGAAGATTTTGGAATCCGTGTCTCATACCGAATGTCAGCCTGAGTTGCAGAACCGCCGTTTCTTAACAGTAAGCCTATTATCGCCTTCTCTTTATCGGAAAGGGTATCTATGACTTTCTGCATCTCACCTGTGATTCGGATTTCTTTTGTTTCAGGTTTTGTTTCATGGATATCCTCTGCTTCTTGGTCATGGGATTCTTTCTTTTCAGGAATTACTGTTCTTTTCTGCATTCTGCGTCTATAAAACGCGAAAATAACTCCAGCAATCAGTACCATAATCAGCAATACAGGAAGCACTGAGGTAATTAGACCGGTTGATTGACCTTGTTCACCGTTTGGCAGCTTGTAGTCCACTTTAATCCATGGTGATATTACCCTGTATCCATGAATGGATATGGTAAGCGAGTCCGCCTTGACCTGGAACTGGTAATTGAGTTCAGGTGGTACTTCAATCATCGTGACCTCAGAACCTGCTGGAAGATCGAATGTTACAGAATAATCCGAATAATAACCTTCCAAAGAGAAGTTAAGCGACCATGTATCTGCGCTCTTTGATGTCAGAGCGTCTGTAACGGCATAAAGCTGGTTAGTATTGTTATCAAAGGTGTACTGGGTGCCATTTAAGAAAAGCATATAAGACAAAGATCCGGGTGTGGCATAACCTGTCAGGAGTACGTTCCCGGAATTGTCTACATAACCATTGAGCAATACCTGCTCCTCGGTTATCATCTCCTGCGCATGCGCTCCGGTTATCAGTATTATCAGCAGGAACAAGAATATTCGAACGTTCATACATCCTCTAATTCATCCATAAACTCCTTTATTATTCCTATATTTCTTAGTCTTCTATTAGGGTCTCGCTATGTGTATTGCAATTGTGAGGAACAGCACACCCACAAGTGGAATATGTATATCGCGCCAGTACTTGAATAATCTCTTACCTTTCTTATCCATAAGTCTGTAAAGATACCTGCCGATAAAACCGCTTACCACAACTATTATTATCAAATATGTGCTCAGCGTGCCTGCATTGAATATGTCTGCATACCTGAACTGGAAGGGCAAGCCTGCGTGAAGCAGAACCAGAAGAAGACCAAAAAGACCAAAGTAAGTGTGCAGATCGAGCCAGGTCTTAATCGAACCTGTATGCATGCTACCTCCCCCTTTTGCGAAGGCTGTAGAATTGGGATATTACTACGAAACCTGTGCCGATAATACCTAAAGTATACCTCATAGGATTCATCTGCTGTCTGGGAGTGTGTCTCGTCTGTGCATTTCCCTGGGTGAAATCCACATTTTTATTTCCGTCTGCGGTAGATATTATAGACCCGTGCTCCTGGACTGTAACATTATTATTTCCCATTTCGTTTCCCAACCCATTCTGGGCTGCGTTTATGGCATGGCAGGTGCTACATGAACCACCGTACTGGGGGTATGCAAAAGATTCCGGTATTCCTATTAGAATTACCAGTGTTAACAAAGAGAATACAGCTATGGTTTTCCTATTCATATATCGATCTCTACTTATATTTCGTCACTGGATGAAAGACCATATAAGAATTATCTGAAATTCCTCTGAAAGCAGTTTTAAAATCGCCTGAGAGCAGTTTTGAAAAAATGAAATTAATGCCTACGCTATCTATTTTTATGAATGCCTTGTTTTCGAAGCTTTTGGCGCATAAGAGGTATAAAAGAAAAGTATTAAAGCTATCGTGATTGTAGCTGATCTTTTGAGATACGAGGAATATATCAGCCTATCTTGCCCAGCAACCTGATTACGGATTTTAATTAATTGCACAAATCCCTACCTCGGCGCCCTTTAGCCGTTCCTGGTTTGTCGATGGGTGAAAGGAATCTGCCTGTTATTTTCTTTGGGGTCTATCTGAGCATATATTTTTATCCAGGGGATACAATTAGATAACTGAATAAAATGCATTAAACATCTGAGGGGAAATAATAATGGATGAAATAGAAAGAAAGCAGCTCACTGTTGCAAAGGCATACCCGAACGATGCCGGTAGAGGAATAGCACGCCTTGACCCGCACATATTGATGGTCTTGCAGCTTATACCCGGTGACATCATCGAAATCGAGGGGAAAAAAAGCACATCTGCAAAAGTCTGGCGTGCGGATAGAAATGATTGGGAACAAAATATAATTCGTATTGACGGTTTTATAAGGCAGAATGCCGGCGTCGGTATAGGAGATACCATCAAGATAAGGAAAGCAGATGTCAGACCTGCAGAAAAGGTGGTTCTCGCCCCACCTGAAGGCTCACCGATTGAGTTTAAAGGGGACGTCGAGGAGACGGTAAAACGCCAGCTCCTGAAGCGTCCAATCAGCAAGGGGGATATTATACCGGTAATGAGCACTATGGCTCATCCATTCTTTGGACGTGTGCCAACAGGGCAGGCGATACCCCTGATCGCAATAGAAGCCGAACCTGTGGGTATTATACTGATTACTGATAAGACTGAAATAATACTCAGGGAGAAACCTGTGGTACTGGATGTCACTGGCACGGGAATAACCTATGAGGACATAGGGGGATTGAGTGATGAAATCCAGCGCCTGCGCGAGATGATCGAGCTGCCCATGAAGCACCCTGAAGTATTTGAACGGCTGGGCATCGAGCCGCCCAAGGGTGTGCTGATGTACGGACCTCCCGGAACAGGGAAAACCCTGATAGCCAAGGCTGTTGCAAACGAATCAGGAGCAAATTTCTTTTCCATAGCAGGTCCTGAGATAATGAGCAAGTATTATGGGGAGAGCGAGCAGCGGCTGCGCGAGATATTCGAAGAGGCAAACAAGAATGCTCCGTCCATTATTTTTATAGACGAACTTGACTCCATCGCCCCGAAAAGGGAAGAAGTGACAGGTGAAGTGGAGCGCAGGGTTGTGGCGCAGCTTCTTACAATGATGGATGGGCTGGAAGAAAGAGGGCAGGTGGTGGTGATTGGTGCTACGAACCGCATCGATGCGATTGACCCTGCGCTTCGCCGCCCGGGCAGGTTTGACCGCGAGATAGAAATAGGCGTACCGGACAGGCTTGAAAGGATTGAAATTTTTCAGATTCACACTCGTGGAATGCCGCTTTCCGAAGATGTCAGGCTTGAATACATCTCAGACAGGACGCACGGGTTTGTGGGGGCTGACATCTCAGCACTTGCAAAAGAGGCAGCCATGAAAGCGCTCCGCCGATACCTCCCCCAGATAAAACTTGAGGAGGCTGTCCCGCATGAGTTGCTTGAGAGCATGCAAGTCACAGGCGGCGATTTTGAAGAGGCGCTCAAGGAGGTTGAGCCATCGGCTATGAGGGAGGTGATGGTTGAAATCCCAAGGATTAAATGGGATGATGTGGGCGGTCTTGATGATGTAAAGCAGGAGATAAAAGAAGCTGTGGAATGGCCCCTCAACTATCCTGCGAAATTTGAAAAAATGTGCATCCGCCCCCCAAAGGGCATACTGCTATACGGTCCTCCCGGGACAGGAAAAACGCTGCTTGCCAAGGCAGTTGCAAACGAGAGTTCTGCCAATTTCATAAGCGTCCGCGGTCCGCAGCTCTTATCCAAATGGGTGGGGGAATCTGAAAAGGCAATACGCGAGATATTCAAGAAAGCGCGTCAGGTAGCGCCGTCCATAATTTTCCTGGACGAGCTTGATGCAATCGCTCCCATCCGTGGCACTGAGTTCGGCTCGAAGACCTCGGAACGCGTGATCAATCAGCTGCTCACAGAGCTTGACGGAATAGAGGTGTTGAAGAACGTTGTGGTAATTGCCGCAACCAACAGGCCTGAGATAATCGACCCAGCTCTCATCCGCTCGGGCAGGTTTGACAGGCTGGTTTTTGTAGGACCTCCATCGAGGTCTGGAAGGATTGAGATATTCAAGATTCACCTGAAGAATACGCCGCTTTCCGAGGACGTGAGCATAGAAGAGCTTGCTGACCTTACTGATAATTATGTGGGGTCAGATATGGAATCTTTGTGCAGGGAAGCGGTTATGCTGGCTCTCCGGGAGAATTTCGATACTGAAAAAGTGGAAATGAGGCATTTCAAAGACGCATTGAAGAAAGTCAGACCCGCTCTTGCCGAGGATATGCTGGAATATTATGAGAAGCTGCAGGAGCAGTTTAAGGGCGGGGCAAAGCAGGAACAGAAGTCTTATATAGGTTATAGATAAGAAAAGAATGGGATTTCTATGGCAAAAATACTTGCAAAAAATTTAGCTAATAAGAGGGTAATGCTTACTGATGGCTCGGAATTGGGATTTGCCAGCAACGTGGTTATGGATACCCATACTGGAGATCTGATATATCTGATGGTGAAACCAGCACCCAATGTGGATACTTCAAAATACCAGATACAGAATGGTCATGTTATGATCCCGTTTGGAGCAGTAAGAGCCGCGAAGGATTACACCATAGTGGATAAAAAGCTGATTACAGGCAGCGATATAGATTAAGTTCGTTTAAACATAATACGAAGGCAGTTTGAGCGATGAAACAAAGGTAACAATAGTTTGTTCAACTCTGGATCAGGCAAGCCAGAATATCAAAAAAAGTCTTTTAAATGTCAGAAAATGGGAGCCCGCAGGTCAGGATAGCGCTTATTCGGCTTTTGAATATAAGGATTTCAGGATTGTTGAAATAAGAGAATCACTTATCCATCAGGATGGAATCGACAGGAAATTGCTCTCATGGGGTTTCCCTACAGGTCTCATAATATTTGCATCCAAACACAGAAGCAAAGATGGGCGTGCTATTCTTACAGTCCACTCTACAGGCAACGTAAAGGAAGCGAAATTCGGGGGAAGCGAGAGGAAACTTGCAGCTGCTGCGCCGCAGGCTGTGCGTTCGCTGCTTTGCTCCCTTCGGATGCTGGCTGAGAATGAGGAATATGAGGTAACTCTTGAGTGCACGCATCATGGACCAAGCGACATAAATATCCCGTCTCTTTTCATCGAAATCGGTTCAAACGAAGCGCAGTGGGTGGACGAGGTTGCAGGAAGGATTGCGGCAAGTGCAATACTGATGCTGAAAGACGGGGATTCGCCTGTCGCGATTGGTTTTGGTGGCACGCACTATGCGCCAAGACAAACTGCGCTCATTCTTTCGACAGATATCACTTTCGGGCACATATTCCCCTCTTTTGTGCTTGATGAAATGGATGAGTTCATGGTGCGCCAGGCTTTTTCGAAATCAAGGGCTGACTTTGCGTACTTTGACAGGAAATCTATGAAAGGAGAGCAGCGCGAAAAACTGCGCACCCTGGTAGAAAGTACAGGATACGAGGTGCTCAAAGAGAGCGATATAAAGGACATGGATGGAATACCATGGGAGTTTTGCAGGGCGCTACGCAGACGGGTGAAGGAAATCTGCCCGATGGGCAAGCCCATGATAACAGAAGGCATACGATGCGAAATTTCCTGCTCAACCTGCATATGCCCGAAGGTGAAAATCGCACGGATAAACCCGGCTCTTCTATCAGAAGCAGAAAAACTCGACAGAAACAAGCTGAAGGAATTCCTCTCGAAGCATAACATCGCCTATATCGAATATGAAGATGGCAGGTTAGCTCATGTCGTAATTGGGTTGAATGATCACTGCGCCAGGCTGGCAGCCGAAGAATTGACAAACGAGTGTATAGAAATGCTCAAAAAACATTATGAAATCAGCCTGGATAAAGGAACAATGCAGATAATAGAAAAAAAGTTCAGCCCACAACTTGCAAAATCCATCGGGATAGATGAAGGACCCCTCTATGGACGGCTGGCAAGGGGCGAATCTGTGATTGTGGATGGAAAAACTATAAATCCAGAGATGGTATATGAAATATATAAAAAAACCATTAGATTGGGTTAAGAGATGGACTGAGGAAAAAGCATGGAATCGATTATAAAAGAGGCAATTTCAAGAGCAGGTGAATCTCCAATGCCTGTTCTTGGGGACACAGACGATGAACTTGTAAAAATTTTACAGGAATTAAAGACGAATATCGTGGTCGTAGGATGCGGCGGCTCGGGCTCAAATACAATCCAGAGAATGTCCGAGGAGGGAATAGTTGGGGCAGAATTGTATGCCATTAATACCGATGCCCAGCATCTTCTCCATGTTAAAGTCCCGAGGAAAATCCTTATCGGTCGAAGTAGAACCAGAGGACTGGGCGCAGGAAGTCTTCCGCAGATAGGTCAGGATGCAGCCCAGGAATCCAAGGCTGATATCGAGAAAGCTGTGGATAATGCTGATATGGTTTTTGTGACCTGCGGTCTTGGGGGAGGAACTGGTACAGGAGCCGCGCCGATAGTGGCTGAAATTGCCCGGGATGCCGGAGCTCTGACCATAGCTGTGGTCACGCTTCCCTTCTCGGTTGAAGGCTCGATACGCATGGATAATGCAGAAGCGGGGCTTGAGAGGCTGCGTGATATTGTGGATACGGTCATCGTGGTTCCCAATGATAAGTTGCTCGAAGTTGTACCTCATCTTCCCTTGCAGACGGCTTTTAAGGTATGTGATGAAATTTTAATGCGCTCTGTCAAAGGGATAACTGAACTTATAACAAAGCCAGGTCTAGTTAATCTTGATTTTGCCGATGTGAGGGTGATAATGCAGAAAAGCGGCGTGGCGATGATAGGTCTGGGAGAGGCTGAAGGGGAGAACAAGGCAGTAGAGTCAGTGCAGAAAGCGCTTCGGAGCCCGCTCTTGGATGTGGATGTTTCAGGTGCTACAGGTGCTCTTGTTAATGTTATAGGTGGACCTGATATGACGATAGCCGAAGCAGAAAGCGTGGTGAATGAACTGTATACCCGTGTTGATCCCAAGGCACGGTTGATATGGGGCGCTGTGGTAGATCCTGACCTTGAGAATATTGTAAGGACGATGATAGTTGTAACAGGCGTCAAGTCGCCGCAGATACTTGGAAAGGGCACATCAGGAAATATATCCACTGCAAAATACGGAATTGATTTTGTCAAGTAATGCCCATATAAGTGAGATTTTTAATTCAATCCAGGGCGAAGGGTTGTACGTCGGCACCCGTCAGGTATTTGTGCGGTTTGAGAAATGCCAGCTTCACTGCGCATACTGCGATACGCCGGAATCACGCAATATTTCTCGGTACTGCAGGGTCGAGAAAACCCCCGGGAAAGGGGATTTCTATAATATTGAAAATCCCTTGAATAAGGAACATGCAGAGGAATTAATCCGCAAACTGTGGTCGCCTTCAACCAGACATATAAGCCTGACAGGAGGGGAACCCCTGATTCATGCAGATTTTATTAAGACGCTAAACCTTGAATATCCATTATACCTCGAGACCAATGCAGGGTTCCCGGAGAAAGCCCTGGAATTGAAGGATACGATCGCGATAGCATCGTGCGACATCAAATTGCCGGAACACGATTCCACAGACCATTATGCAGAATTATTGAAGAACGAGCTTGAGACAATCTCTATATTTTACGAAACATCAAAGACCTTTGTGAAAGTAATAGTCCTGCCTGAAACCACCACGCAGTCGATATCCGTTGCTGTCAATGGTGTTGCCTCAATAGACCCGGGTATTCCATTTATACTCCAGCCAGTTACTCAAAAACAGCAGGTATCTTCTAAACTCCTGCTTCGGCTCATGGATTTTGCCGGAAAAAAATTAAAGGATGTGCGTGCTATACCGCAAACGCACACAATGATGGGACTGCTCTAGGACCTTGTTGCTGTTGCAAGAGCAATCACTGTCTGGTTGTCAGCAGTAGGCGAAGCGACTAAAATCATGGCTTTTCCTGTCGCCCAGACTACCGAATAATCCTGTTTCTGCTGTCCTTTTTCTATGTGGATGTCTGTAACCTTCGTTGCATCATGCCCGTTAAAAGAGATTGGCGTGAAGGGACTACCGGATTTAAATTCCTTTTGTATCTGTAACTTGTACGCTGCCAAGAGAGCCTGAGGGTTGTCGCTTTCAATCACCTGAATATAAAAATCTTCGCCGTTGTTCCTATAAACGCCTTCAGTCGCATTTATTGAAGAGCCGCCTATGTATACAGGAATTACATGGGTTCCCATGTAGGTGAAACCAGGAGGTAAATTGGTTTTTGGTATTAAATCCGTGCCTGTGGTCGTGCATCCGGAAATTAGAATAGCCGTGATAAGTAGTAATGGAATCCATATTATTTTTTTTGACATACTGGCTTTTAATATGCTGAAGGCTTAAAAATGTAACGGTGGTATCGCAAGTTTTAAAATTATTGCGGATATATCCTGTTCATGGATTATCGGAAAGGCTCAATAACACGGATATTTGCTGTCAGGGTTGACCACGGCGAGGATGTAATCGATGAACTCTGCGGGCTTGCCCTGAAAGAAGACATAGGCTCAGCTTTTTTTATTATGCTCGGGGCAATGAGCAGTGCAGAGCTGGTGACAGGTCCGAAAGAAAAAGTAGTACCTCCTACCACGGTCTGGTCGGCATTCAATGACGTGCGCGAGATTATCGGCGCAGGCAATATTTTCCTGGAAAAAGGCAAGCCAAAGATTCATCTTCACGGTGCTGCCGGCAGCAGCAAGGGGATGGTTACGGGCTGTTTCAGGAAAAAAGCGCAGGTGTTCATGGTGGTTGAGGTTTTCATAGTGGAGATGGATATTTCAGCGGAAAGGGTGTTTGATGAGAGGATAGGTTTTTCGCCGATAATGTTTAGATAGTTACCTGACTTATTATCCAGATGAGAATTTATGGGAAGCTCACAAGAAACGCAAATGACTCCACAATGCCCTGTCTGTGGAGGACAATTAAAAAAGGATAAAATCCGGGAAGAGGTATGGGTAGAGGGCAAGCTTCTGGTCATTGATAACCTGCCAGCAAAAGTGTGTGTGCATTGTGGTGAGTCCATAGTAGATTATCCCACTATGAAAAAAATCGAGAACATAATTGAAAGATTTAAGCATAAAGAGATCGCCGGCAATAAATTCACAGCATATGAAATAGATGCAAAGGCAGCGGCGCTGGCTAAAAGGAGTATTTGTTGAAGAAATAATCTAATTAAAACGCCCTTATATCGACCTAGCAGGCAGCTTCTATTTTCTGAAAATCCCAATCAAATTTTCAAGCGTCGTAACCTCTTCTTTTACAAGAGAAACCTTTGCAGTGATATTCTTAAACTCAGGAATCCCTTTTCCTCCAGCATCACCCGAAACAAGAGCATTTGACCAGGGGCTGTTCACCATGAATGCTATTCCTCCGGGCTCATCTCTTTTTGTTTCCTTCACCTCCACCACAATGCTGCCCCAATTGTTGTAAACTCTCACTTTGTCTCCAGCTTTCAAGCCCATTTTATTCAGGTCATTTTTACTCATTATAAGGCAAGCTGAGAGTTTCCTGTATTCCTCGCCCAACCTGTCGCATTCAAGCGCCTCAACCTGAAAGATGTCCCGGAAAGTCGTGATTTTGATTTCGTATTCAGGTGATTTCAAAAACTTCCCAACATCAATGCCCATCACAGCGCCTCCATCAATCGTGTCAGAAGTTCCTCATCGCTGGGATAATCTGTCTTGAGAATTTTTGTTAATTCAACCACCTCTCCATCCATCCTTACAGCACTCCCGCCGGATTCCACTCCAGAGACTGCACACGGGATTGTTACGCTCGCTATCCTTGATGTCAGGGTAACGCATGGATCGATGCATATCAGTGGTATATTTGCAAGATGGGAAATTACAGAACGCGGAAGGCTTGACAGCGGGTCTGAACCTATAACAAGCAGCGCATCTATGCATTTATTCCGAAGCGCTTCTACAATAGAATACTTGTTATCATGGGCAGCTTTGCCGTCAAACTTAACGCGGTTAACAAAACCCGTCTCTTTGAACAAAACCTCGTTAAAGCCGCGCATATTGTAATGTCCGACCATGGGCATGATATTGAAATTGGGAAGCATGTCAGCCAGCTTTACCAGAATATCAAAGTCGTCTTTTATCGAATACGTAAGCCCAATACCCACGAAAATCGCCCCGAACTCTGCTTTTTTCAATATGCTTGCAAGTTCAAGCATTTTTTTTGCATCCAGCTTCGGCACTTTTCCTGAAAGTGCGTCCATCAGGGCAAGAATGAACTCCCTGTCGCCTTTTAGCGGTATCCTGTAAAAATGCCCTTTGCATATCTTGGCTGTATTGGATTCACGCACGTCTATGGCTATGGCGATTCTGTCTTCTTCGTACCCGCGCTGGCGGGCTTCACCGCGGGGAAAATACGAGAACCTTGATAGGTGCCGCGGTTCTGAGTCCTGGGCATCAGAACCCCAGTATACAAGCACATCTGCTTTGTTCCTTATGTCAGGAAGTGTGCATGTCCTGAACTTTTTCTGGAGTACCTTTTCAATCAGGATTCCCTGGCAGAATGAGGAGGTATCGTCGATTACCGCATTTAATTTTTTTGCGAGCTGAATCCCTTTTGACTGGGCTTCGCATGTTGAGTTGCTCCAGCCAAAAAGCATGGGCGACTTGGCGTCCTTTAGGATTTCCACCGCTTTCTTGATGCAGCTTTCGATATCAGCCGGTCGTTGGGCGATAGAAGGAGCTAACCTTTTTATGCAACCCCTGATCTTTGCAGCCCCGTGCCTGCATGCATTTTGCGTCTCTTTTATCCTGTTGTTTTCAACTATAACTTCGATATCATCGCATAGCAGCGCGCACCCGGTGCAGGTAACCATAGTGATCACTAAACAAACTCGATTGCGCCTGTGGGGCAGGGGTCTATGCAGGCATAGCAGAGCACCTTGTTCTTTCCAAAGCGCCTGCACTCCTTGATGTTTGAAGCCACCACTTTTCCCTCCACTACTTTGAATATCACTTTATCGTTGGTAGGAGCACGTCCAATGCCTGCACCATGCGGGTCGTTTGCCACATCCACAGGGCATGCAACAACGCAATTACTGCAGCCTGTGCACAGCTCGGGATGTACTATCATGCCCGTCTCCCCTGCACCGGCAGAAGGTAAAAGCAGGGATTCGAGTTTTTCTTTCTGCTTTTTGAAGTTCGCTTCAAGTAAAGGAGTACATTCAGATATGCTCTTCTTCCTTGAGAGCAGCGCAACCGCAAAAGCCATGCATGTGGCTTCGCCGCACAGCTTGCAGTTGGTTCTGGGCAAGAGCTGGTAAAGCTCCATTACGGTGACCATGCGTGGGAATTAGTTTTGTAATGTATAAATGTTATGATTACAAAACGATTTCTGGCAGCTGCTCAAACACGAGTTCCAGTGTCGCGGAGAGAAAGCTAATCGCCATAAACTTTCCATAAACCAAGAGTTATCGAATATATTTATATCAAAGATAATCTATTAAACTTCTCCAATGAGCGCAAAGCTGACAGAGATTATGAAGGCATCAAGACCGACTGTGGCAGTTATCGGTCTTGGAGGCGCAGGATGCAACATTATCACGTATCTTTCGCAGAGGAGCATCGCAGGCGCAAAAACAATTGCGGCTAACACCGATATAAACCACCTTGTTCTACAGAGAGCGGACAAACGCATGCTTATCGGAAAAGAGAGATGCAGGGGTAAGGGATGTGGTGGCTTTCCCGAGGTAGGCGCTGAATGTGCACGTGAAAGCACCAAACAACTCAAAAAAGAACTTAAAGGGTGCAATATCGTGTTCATAGTGGCAGGGCTCGGCGGAGGGACAGGAACCGGGGCTGCTCCTGTCGTCGCGGAGATTTCGCGCAAGCTTGGCGCGCTCACAATCGCATGCCTGACCATGCCCTTTGAGATAGAGTCGCTGAGACGGGAAAACGCTAAAAAAAGTATTCAGGCTCTCTCCGCGCTCTGTGACTCTGTGGTATTGCTTGATAACACCAAACTTCGTAAAGTGGCGGGAAAATTGCCTCTTAAAACAGCTTTTGCTGTTGCAAATACCCTGATCGGCACCTTCATTAAGAGCGTCACGGAAACCATTACACAACCCAGCCTGATGAACCTTGATTTTGCAGACCTCCGGGCAGTACTTGAAAATGGGGGCATATCATCGTTCGGGATCGGGGAAGCAGATGGTCAGGAACGTGTTGAAAAAGCTGTCCAGCAGGCGATAGCTGCTCCCCTGCTTGACATTCCAGACCTGTCTTCTGCCCATGGTTTACTTATACATATCACAGGCGGGCAGGAAATGACGCTTGAAGAAGTTGCAAAAGTGGGAGAATTGATGGCTCAGCACGTTCATTGTAAGCGGATAATCTGGGGCGCAAGTGTGGATGATGCCATGACTGGGCGCATCAGGGTGATGGCATTATTTGCGAGCGTGGGCAACCCTTTTGACTGATACCGGGGTAATTTAACCGAAGATGAGCGCCGATATAGCAGGTGGGTTGAAAGAAACGGATTGAAATAATCTCTGTCTTCATTTTTTAAACCATATGCCAGTCGCTTTTCCATGGAGCGCCAGTTCGCCCATTATTTTTTCCACATGCCTTGATAACGGCGCAGGCGTGAGATTCTCAAGAGGCGTTCCCGGAAGCGGCAGGAAATAATGGGAGTGTATTTTTGCTCCTTTTCCTGTGAGCCATTTTATGAGCCTGAGGGTTTCAAGCTGTTCTTCTTCAGTCTCATATGGCAGCCCGAATATGAAATCCACCACAGGCGTGAAGCCATGCTCAAGGCATTTCTCCGAGCCGATGATAATATCTTCCACAACATGACCGCGTTTAATCCTCGAAAGTACACTCTGGCTTCCCGACTGCCCTCCCATGTTTATCGTGGAATTTGCGCAGTGCTCTGATACAAGTTCAAGCAATCTGTCGGTTATGAATTCCGGGCGCACTTCGGATGGGAATGTGCCAAAAAATATTTTGCCGGGTAAAGCCCGGAGCAGCGCTTCAACTTTTTCAATCCTGGGGTGAATACCGTCGGAGCCGTAGGCAAAGGCGTTTGGGGATGTGAACCTGACATCTCCTAAAAATGCCGCATATTTTGAGATTACATCAATGCTGCGGTGCCTCATTTTGTTTGCGAATAACTGGGGGGTCTGGCAGTAAGCGCAGTTAAACGGGCAGCCGCGGGTGATCTCTATGCTGCTGTGCATAACGCCCGGATCAAAAGGCGGATAGTTGTCCAAAATAACGTTTTTTCTTTTTTCCGTGAAAACAATTCTGTTATTTTTCTTGTACGCAATGCCATTGACCTTTGAAATATCCCCTCCGTTTTGAAGCGCACATACCAATTCAGGCAGCGTCTCCTCTCCCTCTCCGATGACAACGTAATCAAAAAACCCAAGCGTCTCCTCAGGACATGCGGAGGGATGGGGACCGCCTGCTATGAATATAGAACGCGTTTTTAATCGCTCAACCTCCCGAAAAATATAAGGTGCCTGCGGCGTGGCAAAGCTGTAGATCATTATGCCATCAACCGGCTGCAGGACGAGGTTTGCTCCGGGAAGAAGGGGCAGAAGGGCTGCGATGCTTTGCAGGTTTTTCTTGAAATACCTGAAATTAATATTCAAACCAGCCATTGGAAAGGCTATCTTTTAAGGCTGATATCGATGGTCTTCCAATCGTTTCCAACCCCGCGAAGAGTTTCAACCGAACCTGCAATCATCCCGCACAGGATTTTCCTCACAAATTCATTCATGGGGATTTTTTTCCCGTCTATCTCTAAAACAATTTCTACATTATCCATAAAGTACCTCTGTACCAGATAAGCCAAGTATTCATAATAGGTTTGCGGTTTTTGCAATAAATTAGAAAGATTTTATCATATGGAAAATAATTCTACGGGTATATGCAGGAATACAAGCTACGAATCCTTGACATGCAAAAAGACGAAAGACCCAGGGAGAGGCTGATAAAGTGCGGAGCCTCGGCTTTGGGCGATTCAGAACTTCTTGCCATCATCCTAAGGACTGGTACAAGGCAGGAGAACGTGATAAACCTCTGCCAGAGGATATTATCGCAATACAACCTCAAACAACTCTCACAGACAAACCTTGCCCAGTTAATGGAGATCCACGGAATAAAAGAAGGTAAAGCAGCGCAGATTGCAGCATGTTTTGAGATTGCGCGCAGGCTTGAATCCTTCAACGAAGAGGCAAAACCCATAATTCACTCGCCTGAGGATGTTTACAGGCGAATCTATCCGGGATTGCGTGAGCAGAAAAAAGAATTGTTTATCGAACTCTGCCTTGATACCAAGAACCAGATTATCAAAGAGAGTATCATCTCGATTGGTTCCCTTAATGCCAATATCGTACATCCAAGAGAAGTATTCAAAACTGCCCTTGCTGAATCAGCGGCGCACATAATCGTGGCTCATAATCATCCGTCAGGCGACCCGGCGCCAAGCAAAGAGGATATTGAAATAACAAAGAAACTGGTAGAAACGGGAAAGATAATGGGGATCGAGGTGCTTGACCATATCATAATCGGGGACGGACGGCATTTCAGCATGAAAGAGGCTGGACATATCTAATCATGTCTTCTGCGCTTGTACTCGCAGGCGGCATGGGCAGCCGCATGGGTTATCGGGAAAAAGCCCTTATAGACATCAACGGCAAACCCCTGATAGCTTTTGTTATCAGGAACATAGAGAAAGTAGTTGAGAACATTATAATTTCCGTGCGTGATAAGGCACAGGGCGAATTGCTTGAAGCTGTTCTGCCAGGATACAGATTTGCATACGATGCCTATCAAAATACAGGACCGCTTGCAGGCATCCTTTCCGGACTTGCGGTATGCGAGGACGAGTATTGTTTTGTTGCTGCATGCGATATGCCTTTTATAAACGAAAAGGTAGTAAAGCTGCTTTTGAGGATTAGCGAAGGATATGATGCCGCCATTCCGCGCAGGGAAGATGGATTTCTTGAGCCCCTGCATGCTGTTTACAGGTGCAAACCCATGATACTGGAGACAAAAAAAGCCATTGAACGCGGGGAAACCATAATTCTTGCCCCGGTATTCAGATTGTATGTCAATTATGTTGGAACAGATGAGATTAAAGAAATCGACCCCGAGCTAAGAACGTTTATGAATATCAATACCCACGAGGATATACAGGAATTGTCCAAGGCAATATGTACACGAAGCAATACAAAGCAAGGGAATTAACTGACAGCGCCCGCGAAAAAACATATACAGTGGCGGTTGAAGATACCATTGATATGTTTGTAAACAAACTCCATATGGCTGCAATCCTTGCCACGCCTGAAATGTTAAAAGAGCTTGCCATTGGTTATCTCATCTGCGAAGGCATGGTGAAAACTCAGGATGAAATTCGGGAGCTTCGCATAGATGAGAAAACGATACACATCGAGATAGAACCCAGCGAACATCTTGAAATCTGGCGCGAGCTTCGCTCCTCGGGTTGCGTGGGCGTGCGGTGGGATGAGAACGAAGAAATATATGTCAGGTCAGATACCGTATTCAGCCGGGATGCCATTAAGAAAAGCCTTATTTTTTTAGAATCAGAGATCTATAAAAAGACTCATGGCACTCATGCCGCATGCCTTGTAAACACAGAGGGCGAATGCGTGATAAAAGCGATAGACGTCGGACGGCATAATGCTTTTGATAAGGTTGTGGGCAAAGCGAATCTTGAGGGCATCGACGTAAGCCGCCATTTCCTTTTATCCACGGGGCGCCAGTCTGCGGGGATGGTGATGAAGGCAGCGCGCGCCGGTGTTCCTCTTGTGGCAACAAAGACAGCGCCTCTCTCTACCGGTATTGAGGCTGCACAGCGGTCAGGGGTTTGCCTTGTATGTTTTGTGTCACACGATAAAATGTCGGTGTTTACGCATCCAGAGAGGCTTCATTGATGCCTTCTGTTATTTGCATTGTGGGAAAAAGCAAAACAGGTAAGGCAAGGCTGATGGAGGCATTGATAAAAGAGCTTAAAAACAAAGGTCTCTCGGTGGGCGCTCTAAAATACCACAAGCACGGTGATTTCGAGATGGATATTGAAGGCAAGGATACGTGGAAATATGCAAAGGCTGGGGCAGATACTGTTGCGATCTCTTCATCTGTGAAATTTGCGGTGATTAAACGTGTTGAAAGAGAGGCAGGGATTGATGAGATTTGCGATCGATACTTTGAGGATAATGATATTGTGCTGGCTGACGGTTTCACGATGTCAGATAAACCCCGCATCATTGTCGCGGATAGCAGCGAGGATGCGGAAAGCTTCAATAAGGGATGCGAGGTATTGGCGGTTGTACGTACTGGCTTTGGAGTTGATGATGCAGGTGCAATAGTGAATAGGCTGCTCGGGGATTTGAATAGTTTTAAAATGCGGGGGAAGGGATTTGAACCCTCGAACTCCTGCGAGAATAGATCTTGAGTCTATCACCTTTGGCCGCTTGGTTACCCCCGCATGGGGCTTTTCTGAATTATCCTGATTAAACTTAAGGGTGTCGTTAACAAAAGTATTAAGTATCCAATGCTCCATTTAACGCTTGATTTTGTGAACATGATTCACTTTAATATTAATCCGGAGGAAATTAATTGGCAGTAACAAAAGCAGCAGAAGGCTGGAAAGCAAAACAATGGTACAACCTGGTTGCACCTGAGATGTTCGGAAAACCCAATATCGGGGAAACAGTGGCTGAAGTGCCCGAGAAACTAATCGGAAGGGTGGTTGAAATAACCCTCGGGGAACTGACAAACGACCTTTCAAAACAGAACACCAAATTGATTCTGAAAATCGACCGCGTTGGCGGCGACTCGGCATACACGAAATTCATGGGGCATCAACTTACGCAGGATTACCTGCGCTCGCTTGTAAAGAGGCAGACCTCAGCGATTGAGACGAATGTTTCAGTAACCACGAAAGATGGCTATACCATAAGGGTAAAACCCTCGTGTTTCACTATCAAAAGGGCAAGGGCGAACCAGGTCAAAGCTATTCGCTCAATAATGAATAATGTCATTGAGGCAAAGGCGAAAGAACTGGATATGCCGCAGTTCGTCCAGGAAATTATAACAGGGAAACTCTCAGCGAGCATATACCATGATGTAAAGCCGATATACCCATTACGCAGGGTAGAGGTCAGGAAGACTGAAATAGAGGCTGAACCTGCAATAGCCGCGTAATTTTTTATAAACCTTTTTCTCTTTTTACTTCATTTAGTTTTTCTTTCAACTGCTCGTTGTCGATTTTTATTATTTGAAAATAATATATTTACAATAACATCGATCAATCGTCATTATCATAAATTACGATCCATCTTAATTTTTGCTATATCTTCTCGAAGAGTCTCTGCATTTACTCGCAATAGAATTAATGAGATGCATAATAGTATGTATGCAATCATATTAGCAAATAATGTTACAAGAATATCCTTTCCACCAATGGATACTGCCGCGGGATTTGGGTGGGTTTGTAATACTGATGAAATCCTATACATGATAATTATTGAAAAGTAACTAAGGGGTACTGTAATATAACCGATGATGCTAAACACAGCTGAGAGCCTGGCTCTCTTTTCCGGTTCATCTATAGAGCTCCTTACCATCAAATAAGCCAGATAAGTTAGAAATAATATCATATAGGTATTTAACCTTGCATCAGCAGGATTCCAATATACTTGCCATGCAGATTTACCCCAGAGAGAACCAGTTAATAATGTTAAGGCAGCAAAGACCACACCGACCTCTGCGGCTGATAGTCCGATAATATCCCATTTCTGATTTTTGCTTTTTAGATATACCAATCCGGAAATAAAGACAATTGTAAAAGCAATATAAGCTGTAATTGCTATCGGCACATGGAAATAGAATATTTTAAAGTTGATTGGATCACCAGCCGCATTCTCAATCCTGATCGGAATTGGGGAAGTAAATACCAGATATGAAGAGACAAGTACCATTGCTGTGGTTATGATAAAAAGCAGTTTCTTTAGCATATTATTTCCTGTTATATCTGCATGAATAATAAGTTTATCTTTTGGTTCAATCCTCAATAGTATATTCAAATACAAGCTGTGCGGTGATAAAAAAAACAATATCATAAACAGCAAGTATCTGAAGTTCGCTTGCTATTTCGGAGATTGGGGCAGATACCAGCATTTTCCCTGTTGCATTAACAGCCGAGATTATGACTGGAAGGAGAACAGGAAATAAAATCACAGGTAGCAGGATTTCCCTCGTTCTTGTATTAACTGTCAGGGCTGAGAGAAGCGTGCCCACGAAAATAAATCCCAAAGTTCCGAGTATAACAACAATCACCAGACCGGGAATGTTTGAAATGTCATAACTGAAAAGCACAACAAAAACCGGTATTGTGACAATCTCCATAAGGAACATCAAAAAAGCATTGGATAATACTTTACCGTTATATATCTCGCTCCTGTCGGCTGGACACAATTTCAAGCCTTCAAGGCATCCTTCTTCCTTTTCTCCTGCAAACGACCTTGAAAGCCCGAGCATTCCGGCAAAGGTAAACGCAATCCAGAGCATCCCTGGCGCCAGTAAATCTACTACCTTCTTATTAATACCCTGAATGAATATCGAGGCTTCATTTCCGAACGCAAAACTGAAGATAACAATCACGAGAAGGGCAAATATCATCATGGAATTAAGCATCTGCTTTGTTCGGAACTCGGCTTTTAAGTCCTTGCGCGCTATCTCCAGGAACTTCATGTTCCACCTTCAACGTATTTTTCGTAAATCGCCCTGCACTGGAGAAGATCTCGAATCTCGCTCTGGCTCATTTCATGCGCTATATGTCCGTCGGTGAGGATGATTGCGCGGTCGCACATGGCAATGCCCCGTTCTATATCATGGGAAATAAGAACACGGGTCTTGTCGTGCGCATTCATGCCTCCGAGAATCCTGTCAAACGTAGCACTGGCATGCTGGTCCAAACCTGTATAGGGTTCGTCGAGTAACAGTATGGGCGGGTCGTGGATCAAGGCTCTTGCGATTGAAAGGCGCTGTTTCATTCCACGCGAGAAAGTCCGAACGCGGTCGTTTTTCCTGTAGGTCAAGCCCACCTGTTTAATCAATTCGTCTATCCGATTTTCGATATCCGATACGCCGTACATCCTTCCAAAGAACCGCAGGTTTTCAGCAGCCGTTAATTCATGGTAAAGGTAGGTTTCATGCGAGATTACCCCGATTTTTTTCCTGATTTCAATCGGGTTCTCCTTGATATCCATGCCGTCAATAATAACCTTACCTGAAGTCGGACTTACCAGGGTGGACATTATTTTTATGAGGGTGGTTTTCCCAGCCCCGTTTGGACCGAATACGGTCAGGAATTCTCCTCTTTCTATCCGCAGATCAATATTTCGAAGCACAACATTGGTGCCAAATGCCTTTGAAAGCCTTTCAATAGAGATTATAATAATTCTCCTGGTTTGTCTAATTATCCACAAGGGATTCTTTTTATCGTAACCAATTAACTAACTCGCTTTGAACCCAATCTCAGATTTATATTCCACTAATTTAATGTCGTGTCCTTTTTTTACCAATAAATTAACAGCGTTTTTCAATCTCGGACCGTATTGTTCACAAACAATCATACCACGAACTTCTTTTGCATCAAAATAATTATCTATAACATCCATGTAACTGAGCAATTGAGTTAAAGTCTCATCATTTGCCATACCCCTTTTGATTTCTACTAATATTAATTTACTCTCTTTGTCACGAAGAATCAAATCTATTATGCCATTAGAAGTGGAATACTGCCTATCAATAAATTCCATACCATCTTCCAACAAGAAGGGTTTATCGGCTAAAACATCTTCAACATGTTTTTCGTAAGGGTCAACCTTCATCATCTTGGTGGCTTTAGATAAAGGCGCATGCTCAATTTCTAGAAGTTCTTGTTTTGCTGTATAGGTTGAATCTTTAGATTGCTTATCAGGCTTATTTGATTTGAAATATTTTTGCTCTCCAAAACAAATACCGCGTGATATTTCGATAGGTAATAAAAATCTTCTATCTTCTTCCGCAATATCTGCATTCTCACTTTCTAAAACTGATTCATCAATTTCTATCGGTGGTCCTTCTTCAATTTCAATTTTTCCTTCATTCAAAAGATAGTTTAAAAGATATTCTGGATATGCAGAATCTAAATTATCCAATATTTGTATTCTAACATCATCAGAATTTTGAATTTGCTCATCTGGAAATTGAAGTGTAATATTATTTAAAGCGATCTTATTTATAGGAACTTTTTCAGTAGGCAATATCGGATAAACTTTGAATTGACCAAGAGCATCTAGGAAAGCAGGAACTAGAAAATCGGTTTCTAAGAATCTACCAAACTCCTTGAAAATTCTATCATATGCTTTGAAATAATTTTCTTCTTCAGAGATTATATTAACAAAATACCTCTCCTGACTACTACCAACACATTTTTTATAATTCAAAATCTTGTCTGAAATTTCTGAACGACCATTATCTGATAAATATCGTTTAAATTCATCATCTTTTGATGCAAAGAACTTGTTCCAATTCCAACCATCATCAAGCATTTTTTTAGGAAGAATAGGATCGAAATTTGATACAATATGTAAAAGGATTAAAAATGTAGCATTTTCCCTATCCTGCTCGCATACCAACCTCATTATGAGCGTATACAACTCTTTAAGCGAATTATTCAGAGTCTGATCATTTGTAAAAGCATACTTTCCTACATGCAAATTCCAGTATAAACTATGCTCTGTGATTGGAGCTTTGAAACCTCTTATGACTTGTTCCTCAAAGTAATTTAATGGTTCCTCTCCTTTTAACAATTTTTTAGGCGCCCTTTTTTCAATATCTTCAAATGTCAATTCTTTATCTGTTCTGAATTTATCTCCATAATATTCAAGCCCCCATCGTGCAATAATTGGTAGGCAACGTCCCTTTTCAGCCACTTCTTTTATCAGATTGTATGCTAATTGTTCATTGTTTCCTACATCAACTCCTAAAGCAAGTTTTATTCCAATATCAGGCAATTTACTAGCAGCAGCTACTTTCTCTGTAGGAATTATTGGAAATAAATAAAATTGCCACATTTTATCAAGAAATATCGGCAAAATAAACTTACCCTTTAAAAACTTCACATTATTGCTTAATTCATCAAAAATTCTGTCATATGCCTTAAAGTAGTTCTTTTCTTGTTTTAAGATATTATTGAAATAGTTTATCTGAGATGTTCCTACAAAATCTATGTAGCTATACAATAGTTCCGCCAAATTCGGTTTTGGCATTCTAATACGACGCATCCCCTTAAAATTAATATTTTCCAAATACTTTAGAAAATCTTCTTTAGGAGATTTTAAAAATCTTTCCCATGTCCAACCATCATCATAGATTTTAAAAGCAGCATTATAGTTGTCGAAAGCACTTCCTATGAGGAAAATTATTAAAGCATCTTCCCGCTTACCCTTAGATACAAGTTTCATTATTCCAAAACCACGGTAATTTTCAATATCTTCTGAATCTAAGAGTTCGGCATCAGGACACCAATATTCCTGCTCTCTTAACCACAACCTACTGAGACCATCTAAAATTATTGTATCATAATCAATATCTTTATCCAGCATATCAAAACAGTATTGATTTTAGAGTATATTATGTTTATCTTTTCATGATACCCATACCATTAAAGCTTTAATCATACACGCTAATTTATTCAATGGTGATGTTATAAAACCCATACTGCAAGTGGCTCTCGATGTTCTGGAGACCGAACGTGCCATCCAGATTGCAAAAGAGGCAGTTGAGGGAGGGGTGGACTGGATCGAAGCCGGCACACCGCTGATCAAGAGCGAGGGCATGGATGCGGTAAGAAAACTTAAAAAGGCATTCCCTGAGCATGTCATTCTTGCGGACATGAAAACAATGGATACCGGCGCCATGGAGGTCGAGATGGCAGCCAAAGCAGGTGCAGATATAATCATCGTGCTTGGCAGCGCGGACAATTCCACTATCCAGGACGCAATACGGGCAGCCCGCAAATACGGCGTGAAACTCATGGCAGACCTGATTTCTACAGACAACCAGGCAGAAAGAGCAAAAGAACTGGCAGAGCTTGGGATTGATTACATCAATATACACGTGGGTATTGACCAGCAGATGATGGGCGAAGAGCCTATCGGAATCCTGAAAAAACTCAAGCTCAACGTGCCTATCGCAGTCGCAGGCGGTCTTGATGCACAGAGGGCGGCGGATGCGGTTCTTTCAGGGGCAGGTATAGTCATCGTCGGCGGCAATATCGTTCGAACATCCAACGTCACAGCCTCGGCGCGGGCTATCCGTGAAAGTATAGACAGCCCTTCCATCCTGGAAGAAGCTGAGAAATCAATCGACGAGAAAACCATCGAATTACTGAAACGGGTTTCCACACCCAATATCTCTGATGCCATGCACAGGAAAGGCGCGATGAAAAATATTCACCAAATCTGCCCTGGAACAAAGATGGCAGGCAGGGCTGTAACAGTTGCGACATTTCCAGGCGACTGGGCAAAGACCGTGGAGGCAATTGGTATTGCAAGAGAAGGCGACGTTATCGTAATCTATAACGGCAGCCCGCACATCGCTCCATGGGGTGAGCTTGCGACCTTAAGCTGTATCAATAAAGGTGTTGCAGGCGTGGTAATCGACGGCGCGGTCAGGGATGTGGATGATATCAGGCGCCTTAACTTCCCTGTTTTTGCAACCTCGGTAGTGCCAAATGCAGGCGAACCCAAGGGATTCGGGGAAATCAATGCTGAAATACAGTGCGGAGGAGAGACCGTTAAACCCGGCGATTTTATAGTGGGAGATGACAACGGTGTAGTGGTTGTCCCGAAGGAACGGGGATACGAGATTGCACGAAGAGCAGTTGAGGTTGAAAAGAACGAACGCAGGATAAGGGATGAGATAAAAAGGGGAAAAACCCTCTCGGAAGTGCTGTATCTTGAGAAATGGGAAAAGAAATAGGGCAATATTGATTATTCAAGAGTTCCAGTTTAAGCAGAAAGGTGCTTATAATTGTCATCATCAATAAATATATATATTCACCGCTTCTATATACTGACATCGGGAGAGTTTTGAATATATGGAGCTGACACCAATCCAGAAAGAAATTTTAACTGCTCTTATCAATCTGTACAGGACTAAGAAACAGGCAGTCAAAGGAGAAGATATTGCAGAGATTATAAGTAGGAATCCCGGAACGGTTCGGAACCAGATGCAATCGCTCAAAGCCCTGGGATTGGTTGAGGGAGTACCAGGACCGAAAGGCGGATACAAGGCAACAGGCGCAACCTATCGAGTCCTTAGCTTATCTGAAATGGATAAGGAAACAACGGTTCCGATAAGGCGAAATGACGAGATAGTGGAGAATGCGACTGCAAGCGAGATTAGTTTTACCACGGTCAGGCATCCTGACCTGTGCAACGCTACTGTACATGTTATCGGGGATATACGGAAATTTGACGTTGGAGATAATATAGTGATAGGACCCACCCCAGTAAACAAAATGATAATGCGCGGAGAAGTGATTGGCAGGGATGACACCCAGAATTCAATATTATTCGTCATACAAGAAATGATATCCCTTCCCAAAAAACCTGTTAAAAATTATGTGAAAGAAAATCCAATCACAATCCCGGCTTCGGCAACGATACAGGAAGCCTCAAGAATCCTTGTCAAGAATAACATTCACGGGGCTCCGGTAAAGGATAAGGAAAAGATTGTGGGCATCGTTACCCTTACAGATATCGGGAAAACACTTGCGGATGGTAAAACCAGCGTGAAGATAAAGGATATAATGACGAAGGATATAATTTCGGTTGAGGGCGATATGCCTCTTTACGAAGTGGTGAAGGTCTTTAATAAAGAAAAGGTGGGAAGGCTCATGGTTCGAATTAACGGAGAACTTGTTGGGGTTATCTCAAAAACAGATATCCTGGGTAAACTTGCGGTTTATTAAAATAGTGCTATCGAAGATGCACGCCAATAGTCCCCGTAATTAATATGGGTATGGTGAGTTGTAGTTACGTTTATTACTTATAAGGTATCCGATAATATCCGAATTAGAGATATTTTTTATTTTCTTTGACGAATAGGAAACTGACCATGAAGCAAATGATTCATGGATAAATGTGAAAAATAGATATTGTTGTGTTGCCTTCTTCCTTTTGTGGTTAGCAGAGGCTCTACGAAAAGGATATATATTGTTGAAATGAAGTATTATAGGGGCTTTCTCGAAAATGCATAATAGCGGGAGCCTAATTCAAGGGAGTGATGATATGTTAAATAATAAAATTGGTAGATGGTATATTCTCATAGCAGTAATTGGAATAATAATACTGGCAGTTATAGCGTTATCTGGCAAAGCACCGCTGCAGGGGATGACAGGCAAGGTAATAGTATCGCCGCCTGTATGTTCTGTGCCGACAAAAATCGTTCTCGTCCGCCATGCCGAAACTTCCTGGAATGTGTTGGGGATTATGCAAGGCAACGCTAATCTTCCTCTCGATGCGAATGGCACAGCTCAGGAGCAAATGCTGGCGAATAGTACCCGTAACAAGACGGTTAATGTGGTCTACTCCAGCCCGCGTGATCGAGCGTATGATACAGCCGTAGCGATAGCGTCTGCGCATCAGCTCCCCGTAAAGGTAGAAGACGATTTGCGTGAAATTGGCAACGGCATCTACACAGGTTACAAGCCAAGCCAAGTTCCTTCGGATATTAACTTTTCGTTTTCCACGAATCCGGATTTCGCCTTGCCTTCAGGAGTTCCGAATACGGCCAACCTGCAAGATCCTTCATTTGTCAAAGGTATTTACTTCGAGGGTGAATCCTTAAATATGGCGGCGAACCGGAGCTGGAATGAGCTCACCGATATCGCGAAAGATCACTGTGGTAAGAACATTGTGTCCGTGACTCACGGAGGCATCATTCAAATTGCTTTAACCAAGGCACATGGTCTTCCCATGACGCAATATAGTTCATTTAAAGTTCCAATTGCTTCTCAGACTGTATTGGAGTTTGAGCCCAACTCATCGGTCTTCGTATTGCCCGATTGGTAGCACATCTCGAATCCGTCGATTAGCTGGAGTAAATGGATGGTATACAGACCATCCCCTTTTTATCAAAATATTCTTATCAGTGCATATTAAGAGAGAAAAAAGCTTGTGAGTATAACATCGGTACAACTTGTAAGGTTTAGCTTAAAAATCAAGGATAGATGTCGCCCCGATTGTAAACTGCTTTCATAAAAATCCATCTCCCGATATCAACGGATCAATTATTCTATATGCGCCAAGACGGAGACATCAAAGCAAAATCATGAGAACTGCACCCCCGCCCTACGAGGGAGAACGCAAAGCTAATGTGCGCCTGCACGCGAAAACAGCCCATCGGGAAGGGTAAACGCATGTATGGGGTTTTATTGAGAGACATTCGTCAAACCGTTCTCGTCATCCTTCTTAAGCCTCTTTGTTATCTCCACGAGGGGATGCTTGGCATAATCAAGTATTTTAATATCCGACAGTGTGCGAAGCCCGGCTGATGCAGCCGTCTTTTCCATCCCGAGGATTACCTCATCACCAAGAGGGATGACATAAGCATCCATACTTTTTATTCCAAGTTTTTTTGCTGCTATAACCCTGTGATGACCGTCTACGAGAATGAGCCTGTTGGGTTTTTTTATTACTACTATGGGCTCAGCCAGCCCTTTTTTCAGTTCGTATATCCTCCCGTCGAGTTCATCTGCATATACCTTGGGCTGCGTGGGCACAAGCTCGTCTATATTGACTGTTTCTCGTACAACATCCACATGGATATTATGGATAGCCTCAAGCGTTCTCTTGAGCGTCCAGACTTTCTGGGGGCTTGTCCTCTCGATATGCGAGCGTATGACGTCTGAATTTGTGATAATCCCCCGCAGATGTCCGCTTTTATCCACCACTGGCAATTTTGATTTTCCAGACCTGAAAATAACGCGGGCTACATCGCTCATATCCATCTCTGTGTCTGCAACAAGAATATCCCTGCTCATAACATTGGTGATCCTGTCATCAAGCCCCTTTTCAAGCAAACCGGCGGCTGATACATAACCCGTGACCCTGCTATCCTCCACCACAGGAAAACCGTCGTGTCCGGTCTTCCGTATGAGTTCTATGACGTCCTTGACTGTATTTTCAGGAGAAACAGTATCCACTTCCTGGGTCATGTAGTCCTTGACTTTTGGATGGTCAGTCATTGTGGCATTTTATTGGCTAACTAACGTAAATGGTTTTCCTATACCTTTATTATATATTGATAATAACCTCTAATGGGTGAGTAATATGAACCAGCAAGAAATACTTCTTAACATTCTGACAGAGGCAATAGGGATTGAGATCTACGGCAGGGAATACTATTCGATATTCAGCGAACTTGTCGAGGAAGAGAAAGCAAAGGCTATTTTCAGAGGGCTCGCAAGAGATGAAGGAGAACACAGGGAACTCCTTGAGAAAGAATACAAAAAAATATCAGGAAAGCCAATTGATATCAGTGAAATGGATGAAGAGAACAGGGAAAAAGCCCGACGTATTTTTCCCGAATCCCTCGAGCCCATGGGCATAGGCGAGACGAAGGATGTCCTGACGCTTGGAATAAGGACGGAAAAGCGGTCTATCGAATTATATTCCATGAGCGCGCAAAAAACTGATGTTCAATCAAGTAAAGACCTGTTCTTGAAACTCGCGCATTTCGAGGAGGGACATAAGGAGACGCTGCAGGATGCGCTGTATTACCTTGAGCAGGAAGGCTCATGGTACGGCTATTCTCCTCCAACGATAGAGGGTTGAATGAAGTTACTTTTCGGAACGGCAGGCACACCAGTCAGCTCAAAAGGAAATGACAGTTTGTCAGGTATTATGCGAGTCCACGAACTCGGTCTTGGCTGCATGGAACTTGAGTTTGTCAGGGGCGTCAAGATGGGAGAGCGCACTGCCCTGAGAGTGAGTGAAGTTGCAGCGCAGCTTGATATAAAATTGAGCGTGCATGCCCCGTATTATATTAACCTCAATGCAGAGGGTGAAACGCTCATCAAAAGCAGGGAGCGAATCCTGAACTCGGCAAGGATAGGGGATATTTGCGGGGCGAAAAGCGTGGTAATCCATGCGGGTTTTTGCAAGGGTAGCCGTGAGGCAGTGTACGAAAAAATAAAAAAAGAGCTTGCCGGGATTATGGAGCAATTAAAAAGCGAAAGCGTGGTTATCGTATTACGCATTGAAACGATGGGACGGATGTCACAGTTCGGAACCTTAGAGGAAGTGCTTGAGATTACAGAAGTGGAAGGGGTTTTGCCGTGCATTGATTTTTCGCACCTGCATGCTCTGACCGGGAAATTTAATTCCCGCGATGAGTTTGCCTCTGTTCTTGCTCATGTGGAGGATAAACTGGGGCGCAAAGGGCTTGACAATATGCATATACACGTTTCAGGGATAGAATACTCAGATAAAGGGGAGAAAAGGCATCTTGTATTTGATGAATCCGATTTTAAATACAGGGAGCTTGCGCAGGCTTTTCGTGATTTCGATATCAAAGGCATGGTCATAAGCGAAAGCCCGAATCTTGAAACTGATGCGTTGAAATTAAAAAAAGAATACGATAGCATGAACAAAAGCAATATTGATTATACTTCACAACAATACAAAAACAATGCTTGAAGAGATAAGGGAATTTATCAGGAATGCATTAAGACCCCTGGCAAAAAACATTACTGAAATAAATCCAAACACCTTAACTATTTTCGGACTCCTGTTAAGTCTTGTCTCTGCAATTCTTTTTGCAAAGCGGGAGATTTTCATGGCAGGGGCTTTCCTTCTTGCCGGCGGCTTTTTTGATGTTCTTGATGGTCTTGTTGCCCGCGAAAACAACAGGATAACACGATTCGGGGGCTTTCTGGATTCGGTCAGCGACAGGTTTGCAGATGCCGCTGTCATAATCGGCGCAATGTACGGCGGCTTGGCTGCTTTTTCCCCTTTTCCTGACTGGTTTATCGGTGTGCTTGCGATTGTGGGCTCTCTGATGGTGAGCTACACGAGAGCAAGGGCTGAAGCGGCAGGTGCAGATGCATCGGTGGGTGTCGGGGAGCGCGCGGTAAGGATGCTCATTATGGTTATCGGTGCTTTTATTGCCGAGGTTAACTGGGCGATATTACTGGTAGCGGTTCTTTCCTTCATTACAGTGTTCCAGAGAATTGCATATGTCAGAAAAGTACTTAAATAACAACTTTTAAGTTGGAGAAAGAATATCATTTAGCGGGTATAAGAGGAAATCTGATGGCTAACATTCGCATCGCAATCGCAGGTATAGGTAATTGTGCTTCATCGTTGATTCAAGGGCTTGAATACTATAAGAATGTGAAAAACTCCGATGATCTTGTGCCAGGATTGATGCACAACTCTCTTGGCGGTTATCTCATCCCGGACATAAAGCCCGTGGCTGCATTTGATGTTGATAAGAGAAAGGTGGGAACGGATTTATCCAGGGCTATTTTTTCCGAGCCCAACTGCACCAAAAAGTTCCAAGACGTATCCGAGATGGATGTAGAGGTGATGAAGGGCAGGGTGCTTGATGGCGTTGCGCCCCACATGAAGGATTATTTCAGGGTGGATGAAAAACAGAAACCTGTGGATGTGGCATCGGTATTGAAGGGCCGAAAAGCCGACATACTGATAAATTATCTTCCAGTCGGCTCTGATGAGGCGGTTAAGTGGTATGCTTCGCAGGCTCTGGAAGCAGGATGCGCGTTCATAAACTGCATCCCAGTATTTATTGCATCAGATAAGCAGTGGGCTGACAAATTCAAAAAAGCAAAACTCCCTATAATCGGGGACGATATAAAAAGCCTTGTCGGCGCCACGATTGTGCACCGCGCCCTGACGCAGATGATTGTGGACAGGGGGGCGAAAATCGACAGCACATACCAGTTGAACATCGGAGGCAATACGGATTTCAGGAATATGACCGACCAGTCAAGGCTGAAGTCCAAAAAAATTTCAAAAACAGAGTCTATTGCTTCTCAGATACCATACGATGCATATGTTTATGCAGGCCCCAACGGCTGCATCGACTGCCTGAACGACAACAAGATATGCCACCTCAAGATTGATTTCAGGCTTTTTGGCGATGTCCCGGCATATATTGATTTGAAACTCTCGGTAGAGGATAGCCCCAACAGCGCAGGCGTGGTGGTGGATGCCATACGCGTGGCGAAGATAGCTCTTGATAGGAAAATCGGAGGACCTCTATTGCCAGCTTCGGCTTATTTCATGAAGCATCCCCCGGAGCAGATGCGCGACAGTGAGGCGCGGGCGCAGCTTGAGGAGTTTATCAGGGGATAGACTATATGCATTACATAAGGTTGGGAAGCGTAATGCAGCAATCTTGAAAATGTGAAGATTTGGAATCTGGAGAAAATAAGTTCCCAGAGTAAAGCCTTGATCTTTAAGCCGCTGGCTAACTGATAAATAATAAAAAAAAGATTGTGGGCGGCGATATTGTTCTATCAGCGCCCGTTTTATGTTATTTAATATCTCTTTGGTCTATGGTTCTGGTAGCATTCCCTGCAGTATACAGGTCTGTCGCCTGATGGCTTGAAGGGTACTTCAGTTTCCTGTTTACAGTCAGCACAAGTTGCTTTGTGCATCTCTCTTGGACCCATGTGCATATCTCTCGGACCACTTGGTCTGAAGCCGCCACTGCGGAAGTTGTCTTTTCTTTCGTAATTCATGTATATTTCTCCGTTGATTATTTCTTCTAGTTCTTTTGCGCAAGTGCTGCAATTGCAAATTTTCGCATGACCCGCTCAATCTTTATCGTTACCTGGTCTCCGACCTTCGTGCCTGGCACAAAAATCACTAAACCCTGTATATGTGCTATACCATCTCCTTCCCTTGCAATGCCATCAATCGTAACATCGTGGACAGCGCCTGCTGAGACAGGAGAATTTCTATCTTGTTCTAACAAATTTTTTCCTCTGTTTAATTTATTCAATCTACCTAAAAAAGTAATATTAGATGGTCAATTCCTGAATCTATAAGTTACTAATTAGCTAACTGACAGAACATCAATTGTAACCTGTTCATATATAAACGCTTTGTTCTGTTGGGCTTTGGGACAAAATTCCCCTAAACCCTCTTAGGGATTTCCCTGGTCGCTATCTTTTATGTTATACGCAAGCCTGAGAACACTATAGACCATATTTACAAGATCCTCCTGCGTATATGGATTAGTCTGGATCTCTTCCCAATCCTTGGTTGTATCCTCATCATTCGGGCCGACCCATGAAGCGATCATATCCTGCGGCATATGGAAGCCCAGCCAGTTGAGAAAATTCATGAGATTCCCTGCCACATGCTGTACCCCATCCACGTGGCCGATTATTACCAATCCGGCCACTTTCTTATTGATCAATCGATTTCCGAACCATACATCCGAGTTCTCGATACAGTTCATCCTCTCGATAAATGTCTGCATGAGCGCAGAGTGATTATTCCATCGTATCGGGGTAGCCAAGATCATTACATCTGTGTCCAGAATGGCATCATAGACTATTTGCATCTGATCATCTTCATATTTCATCGAACTCTGGCATGGATAGGTGCAAAAACCAGGATTCGTTGAATAATTGCCCTCGCAATAATAGATTTTCAGATCCTGCAAACGGATGAAATTGGTTACTGCCCCAAAGCCTTTTGCAATATCGAGTGCTTTTAATAAGACTTTTTCTGATTTGCTTATCCCCGCTCTTTGTCTGGAAGAACCAGATATCCCCAGGACTTTTATTCCCTCACATTTCTTAGGATCAGGAGGCAGGATCAAATGGATCCCCAATTTTCTACCGCTTGGATGTGCTGTCATATGAAATCAGAGACAGAAAATTACAGGCCAGCCTGCTCTTTGCCTGATCCCTTCATACAATAGTATAACCATCTGAGACCCAATTTCTCTGTGACCGGACAGGCCGGGCACATGCAGCCTTTCTCCTTTCGGATTAATGCACTTTTCCCTGTTGCACAGAACAATAATCTTGTTTCTCCCGTGCCCTTATAACTTGGACATTTCCCGCATACACACATTTTAGTCAGTTCTGATACCTTGGCCTTTATCTCATCGGGAGACATTTTGCCCATTGCCTCCATGTTAAGTTCAAAAGTCATATCCTTTGGCATGTTTTAACCCCAGATACATATTCGCTTTAAACATATATACATATTGATTGCTGTTCATAAGTCCGCCAATCTCGTTTCTTTTCTGCTTAATCTTAAATTCGCCCTTACCTTCCTGTCTTCTTGTATTGGTTAATCCTTAAACCTCACATCCTTCGCACTCCTTGTATTCATCACATCCTCTTTCTCAAGCCAGCCGCGCCTTGCCACATTCACCCCGAACTCCATCAATCCAAGATGCCCTGAGTTGTGGGCATCCGTGCCGATCGTTAACATAACTCCTTTATTTTTCGCCTTTCTTGCATTAGAATCGCTCAAATCCAGCCTGCTCGGGTAGGCGTTAATCTCAAGAGCCGTATTGGTACCGGCTGCAGCATCCAGCAGTGCTTCAATATCCACATCGTATGCCTCACGCTCTCCGATTATCCTGCCTGTGGGATGGGCGATTATATCCACATTCCCGTTTTCCATGGCTGTTATCAGCCTTCCTGTGATTTCCCTTCTTGTCTGCCTCTGTGCTGTATGCAGTGCGGCAACCACAACATCGATCTTTTTCAGTACGCTGTCCGGTAAATCAAGGCTTGCGTCGGCTTTTATATCGACCTCGATACCTGAGAACACATGGAAATCCGAAAGCTTATCGTTCAGTTTACGGATTTCATCTATCTGGGCAAGCATCCTTTCCTCATCCAGGCCGCGCGTGAGACCTACAGCCCTTGAGTGGTCTGTCACTGCAATATACTCATAACCCAGCTTTCTTGCAGCCTCTGCCATCTCCTCAAGTGTATTTGCCCCCTCGCTCCAGTTTGTGTGCACATGGAAATCTCCCAATATGTCCTTCTGCTCCACCAGTCTGGGCAGTCTTCCCTCAAGGGCAGCCTCTATCTCCCCTGTATCTTCCCTTATTTCCGGGGGAATTGGCGCAAGCCCAAGCCTGAGATAGACTTCATCATCGCTTTTGCAGTATATCTTCCTGCCCGTGGAAATCTCCTCAAGATCATACTCTGACAGCTTGAATCCCTTCTGCCTTGCCATATCCCGCAGCTTTATATTATGTTCTTTGGAGCCCGTGAAGTACTGCAAAGACGTACCGAAGGATTTAGCCTCCACGATTCTAAGATCTGCCTGTATCGCATCCCTTGTAACAATGGTAGCCTTTGTCAAGCCTTTTCCAAGTATATCTTTCACATGCGGAAGCCCCACAAATGCTTCAATGGCTGCCTCCGCATCCTTTGAAGTTGCCAGAATGTCAATATCGCCAACGGTCTCCTTTCTCCTGCGCAGGCTGCCCGCTGGCTCTATATTTTCTATAAACTTGGATTTACGAAGCGTCTCTACTATTTCCTTAACCAGAGGAAGCGCAGTGCCCAGAGGAATCCTCGTGCTTCTCTGCCTGTATCTTTCAATAGCTTTTATGATATTCTCTTCCTTTGTTTCCCCGAAGTGCGAAAGCCTCCTCAATCTGTGCTCCCTTGCTGCTCTCTCAAGTTCTTCCACGCTTTTTATTCCAAGCTCCCTGTGAAGGAACTGCAATGTCTTGGGACCTATGCCAGGGATTTTTAGAAGCTCATGAAGCTCTTTTGGTACCTGTTTTTTTAGCTCTTCATAGAATTCGAGTTTTCCTGCGGACAAATATTCCTCTATTTTTTCGGCAATGGATTCTCCCACGCCCGGAATTTCTTTCAATCGCTTCTCTTGCGCTATTTTTTCTATGTCTTCCGTCAAACCTTCAATGGCGCGGGCAGCTTTTGCATACGCTCTTATCTTGAATGTAATCTCCCCTTTTATTTCCAGAAGCTCGCTTATGTTGTATAGAAGCTGCGCCACTTCAGCGTTTCTCATCGTAATTTTAATTGGAGCGGGAAATTAAAAGGTTTTGCAACCCGATCTATCTTGCCAACTCAACATTAATAAGGGAGTTAAATGATAGAGTGCCCATAGATAGACTTATGATATATGTGACAATTATTTGATTGCTTATGCTAAAGGATGTCAAAGAAACTGCTTCCTGGAAAAGAAGCAAAGGCGAGTTCTCAGTTATTGAGGTTCCTGCTGTCATAGTGAGCATTGAAACCTTTGTGAATTTGCAGAAGGATGCTGAAAAGATACTGGGCATTGACGGTGCAGCCGTGCTTTTTTATGAAGCAGGTAAGAAATCCGGTATGCGGTGGATCAACCGCTTCAGTAAAGAATGGGGTTTAGAGGACAAAAAATTCATTGAAGCGGTTCAGAACTTCTATGCAGAGCTTGGGTGGGGCAAGTTCAATATCGAAGAAAGCAACGAAAATGAGGTTGTGGTAAAGGTTGAGAACTCGTTTATTGCCAGAGGTTATGGGATTTCAGAGGTTGAAGTCTGTCATTTTTTAAGGGGTTATAATGCAGGTCTGGTAGAGGTGCTGAAAGGTAAGGGTATAGACGCAGAAGAGGTAAGATGTGCTGCAAAAGGGGATGACTGCTGCGAGTTTGTGATGACGTATGTGGACTAATGGCGCACTGCGATAGCGGCTGGATATCGTGGAGAAGTATATTTCAGCTCATAATACATACGAAATATGACAGGGAATAATCGTGTATATTCCAAAAACGCTATATACAGGCCTCGTACATCGTACGGGGTATACCGTGACTTTCCTCTGCGCTCGGTATCATGCTCCCAAAGGCGATAAATATCCAAAACAACCTTTTTAGGCACTAAAAATAGGCGCACATCAAGAAAATACAGCCAAAAAAAATAAAACTAGCATTCAATAGATTTAGAAACTCTTAAATATGCGAGTAAAAAATGTAATACCGAAATATTCTGATAACATAATGTGAGAGGTGGTAATATGGGCTTCTTAAGTGATTTATTTGGGAAGAAAAAATCAAAAACTGATAATAAATCGAAAAATGAAAATAATAGTAATTTATCATTAGATGCTGAACTTTTAGAGGCAGCTCAAAGTGGAAATCTAAATAAAGTTCAGAAATTAATTGAAAAAGGTGCAAATATTGAAGCAAGAGATAGAAATGAACAAACTCCATTAATGCTATCTTTATATAAAACAAATGTTGAAGTAGCAAAATATCTTATTCAACAAGGAGCTAAAATAAATGTAAGGAACGACACTGGTATAACACCTTTGATGTTTGCAGCTGTTGGACTTTTACCTGAAATAGTCCAAATTCTCTTATCTAAAGGTGCTGATGTAAATGCAGAATGTATGAATAGACAAACCGCATTAAAGAAAGTACAGTATTTTTCAACATCTTTGGGTCAAGATCCTGATTATATAAAAATTGTAGATTTACTATCAAATAAATATAACAGTGGCATATGATAAAATTCCTACGAAACCTTTTCTCTAAAAAGGAGAAAGACTCTATAGAAGTTTCCATACCAATTAGGTTAGAGAAGCAAAGCCCAATCAAACAAGAGAAACTGGTTTCTGATACTGGTCGTACAAGTGGTGCTGTATCTGGTCAAGTATCGAAGGGGAATATTCAACAAATACTTGACGATATCGATCGTTATTATCCTCCAACTCATGAAGATGGAAGAATACAAGATGAGAAAATAGATAAGCTCATCACTTTAGGAGTAACAACAATACCATTTATTAACACTAGAATTGAGACAATTATAATGAAAGGGCAATCACCTACTTCATTTTCTGCTGCTGAAAAGCTTTGTGAAGCCATTGGAAGGATTGGGGGCGATTCGGCCTACAACATTTTAATTCATTTCCTTACTTTTCAGACAAGAATTTGGGAATATGAAACAATTCGCTTAGGTGCTGTACGTGGCATTGGTCATCTTGGTGATGCTCGTGCAATTGAACCTTTAAAGAAGATCCTATATTATAATACAACTCCATATGTATTAAGTGCTGTTGGCGAAGTCTTAGAGAAATTGGAAGGAAAACAGTCTATTGATCCGGTTATTATCTTAGCAAAAGCTGATCAACTTTCTCCAATAAATAAAGGTGATGAGATTCTTAAACTTCTTGATCAAATAGATGGAAAATTGTTTGATAAATTGCCTGACAATAAAAAATATTATGTTTGGTATACAAGAGGACGAGTTTACCAATTCAGAGGCGATAAAGCTAATGCTATAGCTTGTTATAAGAAAAGCTTAACCTATTACGATACTCCTCACGTATGTGCCCATGATGAATTAAGAAATCTTGAAGGTTGAATCATCTATTAAAATTATATTAATGTTACTTAGCATTAAATATAATTTTTAAGTAGCAATTTCTGCGCCTGAGTTAAAAATACAAGGCAGATAAGCTGGTAAATATTAAATCCATCGAGCATCAACCTGATGCTCCCGAATTCATTCGGGGATAGTGACTGCATCCATGCGCTCGCTCTCATGCTCTCGAAAGTCGATAGAATCCAGAACTTTCTCCAAACATAGGAATTCGGAGCCCATGAATAATCAAAATGTATTTGCACTTTTCATTCAGCCATTTTTAAAACCGTCTTAAGATCCACTGGTTTAATCAGGTTTTTGGTGACCTCAAAATGTCGGGTGTGGTGGGTTAAAATATGCTTGATATTTTCAACCAGACCTGTTGCTGCAATCAACGAATCAATCGTAGGAATATCATATTTTAATCGAATATCTCCTGCGCGCATCTATTTTCTGGGTGATATTCATGAAAACCAATTTTGTATAAACCAGGCCGTTTATGCGCTAAACCGACCCGTTTTGCTGAGTATTTTTCCAACATTACTCTTGTCTTTGTGTTTATTTACTCACACACTTAATTTTTTTAAGTAAAACTTGACTATTAATCGAAATGTTTAAGTATTAATACTTGCTAATTAAAGATTAAGCTTGCCTATAAATAGACAGGTTTGGAAGATGCGCGTATAATATCCGTGCAGGAGGAATAACATGAACGAACTAAAATATGCCAGTATTCG